>NZ_JBSFUU010000011.1:0-164231 GCF_053591955.1 Streptomyces sp. NPDC002845
TCGAAGTCCTGGGTGCGGTAATCGATCACCGTGTCCGCGCCGAGCGCGCGCACGAAGTCCGCGTTGGAACCGCCGGCGGTCGTGGCGACGCTCGCACCGAGGTGCGCGGCGAGCTGGATCGCGATCGAACCGACCCCGCCGGCCCCGGCGTGGATGAGAACCTTCTGCCCGGGCCGCACCCTCCCGCGCTCCACCAGCGCCTGCCACGCCGTGAGCGCCGCCAGCGGCAGCGAGCCGGCCTCTTCCATGCTGATCGAGGCGGGCTTGAGTGCCAGGTCGCCCTCCGCGACGGCGATGCGCTCGGCGAACGTGCCGATGCGGTCCTGGTGGGGCCGGGCGTAGACCTCGTCTCCGGGCTTGAAGCCGCGAACTGCCGTCCCGACGCTGATGACGGTGCCCGCAACGTCGTTGCCCAGGATCAGCGGCAGCTTGTAGGGCAGGATCTGCTTGAACTCACCGGCGCGGATCTTCTCATCCAGCGGGTTCAGTCCGGCGGCCTCCACCCGGACGAGCACGTCGTGCTCCCCCACGGTGGGTTCGGGGACGTCCGCCTCCTGCAGCGGCTCCTTGTACTTGGTGACGACGAACGCCCTCATGAGGTGTCACTCCTAATACTTGTCCTATTTATTCAGGTATGGGAATGGATCGGCAAACCCGGCGCGACATCCGAGGGCCTCGCAACCTCGCCCCGCTCGACTAATCCGAGTACACTCAACTATGAATCTACTCAGAAATATTGTCAAGGGAGGTCCCCATGGGAAGCGGTCACCTGCCGATCGGGCGCCGCGAGAGGGCCAAACAGTCCAAGCGCGAGCGCATCATGACCGCAGCCCGCGAGCTGTTCGTCGAACACGGCGTCGACAAGGTCACGACGCAGCAGGTCGCCCGTCGGGCCGATGTCGCGATCGGCACCCTCTACCTGTACGCGTCCACCAAGGCCGAGTTGCTGATCATGGTGCAGAACGAGAAGTTCGCCGCCGCCGTCGATTCCGGCCTCGCCGCCGCGAACACCGCCGTCGGACAGGGCGCGCTGGAGCGGGTCATCGCTCTCATCCGTCCCGTGGTGGAGTGCGTGAGGGAGCACATCGAGAACGGCCGCACATACCTGCACGAACTCGTCTTCGGCGACCCGGCCGAGCCCTACCGGCAAGCGGGCCTGGCCCTTGCCGGCCGTCTCGAGGACGGCGTCACCGGCCTGCTCACCCGCGACGAGCACATCGATGCCGCCGACGCGGCAACGCTGGCGCGGGTGATCACCGCGATCATCCACATCAGCACCACCGCCACCATGTACCTGCACCGCAGCGACGAAGCCGTCCTCGCCGACATCCGCGACCAGATCCACGCCACCCTGGCACCCCACCACCGCGCCGCATGACCGCTCGCTCCACGAGCCAACCATCAAACCCCGGAAAGGGGCACATCATGAACACGCACTACGGCGTCGTCGCCCTCGGCGCCGGAACAGCGGGTACGTCACCGCGATCCGCGCCGCGCAACTCGGCAAGAACATCCTGTCCGGCAGTCCGGCAGTCCGGCAGTGCGGACACCGGACAGCCGCAAACCCTGTCCACAACCCTGCACACCCGGTCAAGTGCGTTACAGCCGATCGAACCACGCGCCGATTTCGGCAAGCTCCGCCTCGCCCCGGTCGGCTCTGAGAACCTGCTCACGGCGAAACGCTCAGGCCAGCAGCGTCTGTCCGCCCTGCGCCTCACGTTCCCAGGTGGGACTGCGGTCCTTGTCGACCAAGGCCGCTCGGACGCCCTCCAGGAAGTCCGGCGTGCGGATGGTCGTGCGCGTGAGAGTGAGTTCGGCGCCAAGGCACTCGCGCAACGTCTGCCGCCTGCCCCGGGCCAGCAGGGCGTGAGTGATCTCCAATCTCTGCGGCGAGGCGGAGAGCGCGTCGACGCCGGCGTCGGGGGTCGCCCGCACAGCGCCGCCGCGCCCCCGTAACCAGAGGTGATCCCGATCCCTTCTGAGTTTACTTTTCTATACCCAGCTAGTAGCGTCAGGACCAGCACATCAACCTGGCTGCACGCGGGACGTGGGCGTGGCAGCAACCTGCGAAGGAGCACCACCATGGGAGTAAGCCAAGAGGCACACGAGTTCGCGGAGTTCCTCGCGAGCGTGAGCGCGAAGTCGTCGACACCCGGTCTCGACCTGGCCGTCATCCGCGACATCGTCGACTCGAACCACAAGGCGTCGACCGAGCCGGAAGGCGTCACCTACGCCGAGGTGGACGCGAACGGCGTCCCCGCCCTCTGGGCCATCCCCGAGGGCGCCGACCCCGACAAGGCACTGCTCCACTTCCACTTCGGCGGATCCGTCACCGCCTCCATGCACTCCGACCGCAAGGCCGCCGGCCACATCGCCAAGGCAGCTGGCGCCCGCTCACTCGTCGTGGACTTCCGCCTGGCGCCCGAACACCCCTACCCCGCGCAGCTCGACGACGCCGAGACCGCCTACCGCTGGCTGCTCTCGCAGGGCTACGAGCCGCGGAACATCGGCAGCACGGGCCATTCGATCGGCGGCACCCTCGCGGTGATGCTCCCGCTGCGCCTGCTCGCGCAGGGGGAGGCGACCCCGGGCGCGATCGTCAGCGTCTCGCCGTGGACCGACCTCACCATCCAGAACGCGTCGGTGGACGAGAACGAAGACAACGACAAGATGCTCAGCAGGAACACTCTTGAGCTCTTCCGCGGAGCCTGGCTCCAGGAGCCCGGAGTGGACTTCGCCGATCCGAAGATCAGCCTCGTGAACGCCGATCTGACCGGCCTGCCTCCCACGATCGTCCTCTACGGCGAGTACGAGACCCTCGCCGACGACGGCGCCCAACTGGGCCGTCGCCTCAAGGACTTCAAGGTCACCTCCGAGGTCCACCCGCTGCCCGAGGGACAGCACTCGTTCGTCCTGGGCGCGGGGCGCGTACCCGAGGTGGACGAGGCGATCCAGCAGATGGGTCAGTGGCTCCGCAAGCACCTCGGCGCGTGAGCTGAAGCCACACCGGGCGGAGCGGCCTTTCGGCCGGACCGCCGCACCACCGCGATGCCGGTGACCGGTCCGCCGGTCGTCGGCATCCTGCTCGACCATGTAGGCCGGCATGCGGTCCTTGTGTCCGACACCGTTCCGCAAGCAGCCCCACCACCGTCCCTTGATGCCACAAAGGAGTGCGCGATGGGAACGTACGAGGATGTCTTCCGCTCGAGTATCGAGGATCCGGAGAACTTCTGGCTGAAGGCGGCGGAAGGCATCGACTGGGATGTCGCCCCACGACGCGCCCTGGACTCCTCGGGCGCCCCCTTCTACCGCTGGTTTCCCGACGGTCGGCTCAACGTCTGTTTCAACGCGGTCGACCGGCACGTCGAGGCCGGCCGCGGTGAACAGGCTGCGCTCATCTATGACTCACCCGTGACCGACACCCGGCGCACCTACACCTATGTGCAGCTGAGGGACGAGGTGGCGGCTTTCGCGGGAGCACTCGGGCGGCTCGGTGTGGGGCACGGCGACCGTGTGGTGATCTACATGCCGATGGCCCCCGAGGCCGTTGTCGCGATGCTGGCCTGCGCACGTATCGGCGCGGTGCACTCGGTCGTCTTCGGCGGGTTCGCCCCACGCGAACTCGCCCTCCGCATCGACGACGCGGCCCCCAAGGTGGTCGTCTCCGCCTCCTGCGGCATCGAGGGCAAGCGCGTCATCGCGTACAAGCCCCTGCTCGACCAGGCGATCGAACTCGCGGTCCACAAGCCGGAGAAGAACGTGATCCTGCAACGCCCGCAGGAGACAGCAGAGTTGGGGCCTCACGATCTCGACTGGGCCGACCTGGTGGCTGCCGCGCCGCCGGCCGACTGTGTTCCCGTCCCCGCAACCGACCCCCTCTACATCCTCTACACCTCCGGAACCACCGGAAAGCCCAAGGGAGTCGTGCGTGACTGCGGCGGCTACGCGGTCGCCCTCCACTGGTCGATGGGGGCCGTCTACGACGTGGGCCCGGGCGAGACGATGTTCACCGGCTCCGATGTCGGCTGGGTCGTCGGGCACTCGTACATCGTCTACGCGCCATTGCTGGTCGGCGCGACGACGGTGCTGTACGAGGGCAAGCCGGTGGGCACCCCGGACGCGGGCCAGTTCTGGCGCGTTGCCGCCGAGTACGGGGTCAGCACCATGTTCACGGCACCCACCGCGTTCCGGGCGATCAGGAAGGAGGACCCGAGGGGAACGCTCACTGCGGGCTACGACCTGACCGGCCTGCGCCACCTCTTCCTCGCCGGCGAGCGCCTCGATCCCGAGACCTATCACTGGGCGAGCGATCTGCTGGGCGTCCCGGTGATCGATCACTGGTGGCAGACCGAGACCGGCTGGCCCATCGTCGCCAACCCGGTGGGCATCGAGGCGGCTCCCCTCAAGCCCGGGTCTCCCACCCGCCCACTGCCGGGATGGGACGTCCGGGTCCTCGACGCTTCGGGCGAGCCGGTGCCCGCAGGCGTCGACGGCGCGATCGTCGTGCGGCTCCCGCTGCCGCCCGGCGCGCTGCCCACGCTCTGGCAGGACGACGACCGGTACGTCGCCTCCTACCTCTCCGCCCACACCGGCTACTACCTGACCGGCGACAGCGGTCACATCGACGACGACGGCTACGTCTTCGTCATGGGCCGCACCGATGACGTCATCAACGTCGCCGGACACCGCCTGTCCACCGGCAGCATGGAAGAGGCCCTGGCCGCTCATCCCGACGTCGCCGAATGCGCCGTCATCGGCGTCGCCGACGCCCTGAAGGGGCAGGTACCGCGCGGCTTCGTCGTCCTGAAAGCCGACGTCGACCGCGAACCGGGCGAGGTCGAGGCCGAACTCGTCCAGCTCGTGCGCGAGCGCATCGGCGCCGTCGCCTCCCTCAAGGACGTCGCGGTAGTAGCCGCCCTGCCCAAGACCCGCTCGGGAAAGATCCTCCGCAAGACGATGCGCGGCATCGCCGACGGGCACGACGAACCCATCCCCTCCACAGTGGACGACCCCGGTGTCATCGAGGTCCTGCGCCCTGTTCTCCGCCGCGCCGGTCACACCCCGTGATCGAATGTCGCCATCCCTGGCTGACGGTGGGCGGGCGCGCCCGGCGGACTGCCCCACCGGAGCCTTTGACGCCGATCATGTCGCGACCTGGGTCTCCCCCAGCGACCCGGCAGTCGTCTCCACGGCCCGCGTCCAGGCATCCGATCAACTGACCGTCTGAGGGCTGGAAGAACTGGCCTTCACCGCCGAACTCGTGGTCAGCGAACTGGTGACGACCGCCATCCGCTACGGCAAGAACCCCATCAAACTGCGGATGATCCTTCAGTCCGCCCTGACGTGCGAAGTCTCCGACGCCACCAGCACCGCCCCGCACCTGCGCCGTGCCCGGGACTTCGACGAGGGCGGCCGCGGCCTGCTCCACGTCGCCCACCCCACCGAACACTGGGGCACACGGCACAACCGCGAGGGCAAGTGTCATCTGGGCGGAGCAGGCGATTCCAGCTGGCGTTGCGGAACTCCCATCCGCTCTGGCGTGAGGTTCTTGCGCGAGCTGCACCGCGCGACTTCGTGCGCGAAGCAGGGACCCACTTGCCACAGCCCACCCGACCACATAGCATTACGATCGTAATTTGATAGGCCGGTGCCGGCTCCGACTCGGCCGGCGTGCGCAGGGCGGGCGCGTCTTCGGACCCGGAAGCAGAAGAGCCCGGTGTCCACGTCCACGCGATGTCCGCCCCCGCCCTTTCGAAACCACCACCCATCACCCGAGGAATCACCCATGCTCAACGCCCTGTGGAACCCGACCGTCGTCGGAGAGATCGCCCTGCCGCACCGGCTGGCCATGGCACCCCTGACCCGCAGCCGGGCCACCCCGGACGGCGTGCCGACCGAGCTGAACGCCGAGTACTACGCCCAGCGCGCCTCGCACGCGCTCATCATCACCGAGGGCACCCAGCCCTCCGCCGACGGCCAGGGCTACCCGGTGACCCCGGGTATCTACACCGAGGATCACATCGCCGGCTGGCGCAAGGTCACCGACGCCGTACACAAGGCCGACGGACGCATCGTCATCCAGCTGATGCACACCGGGCGCATCTCCCACCCGGACAACACCCCCCACCACCGGCAGCCGGTGGCACCCTCCGCGATCAAGCCGGCCGGCCAGACGTTCACCCCGTCCGGGCTCCAGGAGATGCCGGAGCCGCGCGAGCTGTCCACCGAGGAGGTCGCCGCGACGGTCGACGACTTCCGGCGCGCCGCCGCGGCCGCCATCGCGGCCGGCGCCGACGGCGTCGAGATCCACGGGGCCAACGGCTACCTGGTCAACCAGTTCCTCTTCCCCAGCACCAACCAGCGCACCGACCAGTACGGGGGCTCCCTCGACAACCGCATCCGTTTCGCGGTGGAGGTCGCCACGGCCGTGGCCGACGAGATCGGCGCCGGCCGCACCGGCATCCGGATCTCTCCCGGCAACCCCTTCAAGCTCAACGACCTCACGGAGAGCGACCCGCACGAGCTCTACCCGCACCTCCTGCGCGCCCTCGCCCCCCTCAACCTCGCCTACCTGCACATCGGCCACGGCGGCGACGAGGAACTCCTGCACACCCTCCGCAAGCTGTGGCCCACCTCCCTGATCCTCAACCGGGCCGGTGCCGACATCGCCACCCGCGCCAAGGACGTCGAAGATGGTCTGGCCGACGTCGTCACCGTCGGCACCATGGCCCTCGCCAATCCCGACCTCGTCGAGCGCGTACGCTCCGGCGCCCCCCTGAACACCCCCGACCCCGCCACCTTCTACGGCGGCGGCGCGGCCGGCTACACCGACTACCCCACCCACGCCGCCTGACGAAGAGCAGCCCGGTGCCCGAGGGAACCACCACCTTCGGGCGCCTCGACACAGCTGCGGCGCACGGAGTCGGCGACCCGAGGAGTTACGGGCCGCGACCGAGGTGCGCCGCAGCGGTTTCACCTCACACCCCGGCGTTCTGCGCCGCGATCGAGGGAGTCCGGCATCACGGCCCGGACCGATAGCGGTCGCCGCCGAGGCTCACCTCTGCGAGGGAGGCACCGGGAAGAGCATGCAGCTACTGGTGGCATGGGCGAGCAGACGGTCCGTGCCGTCGACCAACTGCGCCTGGGCCAGGGCGGTTTGACGGCCCTTGCTGACCACCGTGCCGATGGCGCGTACCGTACCCGTGTCCACGGTGATCCGTCGCAGGAACTTCACCATGAGGTCGAGCGAGGTGTACGCAACGCCCTGGGGAAGGGTCGACTGGACTGCGCAACCAGCCGCCGAGTCGAGCAGGGTGGCGAAGATGCCGCCGTGCACGCTGCCGATCGGGTTGTAGTGCTCCTCACCCGGTGTCAGGGAGAAGACCGCCCTGCCGGGCTCCACCTCGCTCAGAGTGAAGTCGATGGAGTAATTGATGGGCGGCCCCGGCAGTCGCCCCGCCTGCAACTCACGCAGGAAGTCGATGCCGGCCATGCGTCCGGCGGCTTCCGCCAGGATCGCGGGATCTTCCCATTGATACGTACGCGTTCGTCCCACGACCGGGCACCTTCCGTCTGACTTTTGAAAGCGAAGCTAGTTTCCCGCTCACCTGACTGTCAATGACGAAGCCAGACCCTTACGATGGCCGGATGGAGTGGCTTGAGGCGAGCACGGAGAACTGCCCCGTCCAGCGCACGCTCGACGTGGTCGGAGAGAAATGGACGTTGCTGATCCTGCGTGACGCCGTCAACGGAGTCCGCCGCTTCGACGACTTCCACCGCCACATCGGCCTGTCGGAAGCCGTCCTCAGCGACCGCCTCCGGAAGCTGAACGCAGCCGGCATCCTGAGGACCGTCCCCTACCAGGAGCCGGGCAGCCGCTCCCGCAACGAGTACCGCCTGACCCGCAAGGGCTGGGATCTGTGGCCTGTCCTGATGGCGCTGAGCCAGTGGGGCGAGGCGTACGCCCTCGGTCCCGAGGGGCCCGTACTGGACATCCGTCACACCGACTGCGACGCCCCGGTCCGCGTCGTCGTCGAGTGCTCCGCAGACCACACCACCCTTACCGCCACGGAAGTCACCGCCCGACTCGGACCCGGTGCCCGCATCCGGTCGTGAGCACGCCGGACATGGGCACGCCGGTCATGATATTACGTGCGTCAGGCCATGGATTACCCTTGAGTGCGAAGCATGGGCCTTACGGAGCGAACGGAGGAAGCTCGTGGTGCGCTACGCCAAGGAGCACAAGCAGGTGACGCGGCGACGCATCATCGAGAAGGCCGGCCACCGGTTCAAGCAGGACGGCATCGACGGCTCGGGCATCTCCACGCTGATGGCGGACGCGGGGCTCACCAACGGAGCCTTCTACGCCCACTTCGCATCCAAGGACGACCTCGTCGCCCATGTCGTGGCCGAGGAACTACAAACGCAGATCGCGAGGTACGGCACCCTGCGACCCGGCCGCCCGGGACTCGAGGACCTCATTCGCGAGTACCTGTCCCCCGAGCACCGGGACAACCCCGGCCTCGGATGCCCCTCCGCCGCCCTTCTCGACGAGATCGGCCGCTGCGAGGACGGGACCAGGCAGGCCTACAGCGACGGCGCGCGGGCCGTCCTGGAGGAGATCTCCGCCCGCCTGACACCCGAGGACCCGCGGTCCGCTCAGGCAAAGGCCATCGGCCTGTTCACCATGCTGGTGGGGACGATGCAGCTGTCCCGCGCCCTGTCCGATCAGAAGCGCGCCAATGAGGTCCTTGAGCTGGGGATCGAGAACGCTCTCGCCTTCATGGGGTGAGGCGGAAGGCGAGGTCGCGTCAGTGAACGGGTGCCTCGAGCCGCTCACCCAAAGGGCGCCACGACCCTGAGGCACCACCCTCGGCCCAGACTACGACCGCACCGCACACCTTTTACCGCTCGAGGAACTTGAGAGCCGTCTCCACGAACTGCCCGTGGAACTGGAAGATGCCGCCATGGCCGGCGTCGGGGTAGAGGACCAACTCGCCGTTCGGCACTCGCCGCGCCAGGTCGACCGAGTTCTGGGTCGGAACCATCCAAGGGGGTGCGGGTGTGTCACATCGCGGGGCTGGAGTGCCCATACTCCACGCCCAGCAGGGCGAAGGCGTTGTGGATGCCCTGTTCGAGCAGTTCGTCGGCAAGCTGCCGGTCGGTGAGGGCTCGGGAGAGCTGGAGTGTCCCGGCCATCATGGCGTAGGCGCCGAGCGCCTTGGTGCGGACCGAGAGGGGATCGTCGGGTGCCAGGCGGGCGGCGATGCCGTCGATGACCATCAGTACGCCGTCGGTGTAAGCCTGCTTGGTCGGGTCTGTGCAGCGCCGGATTTCGTCGAGCAGGGCGGCGGAGGGGCAGCCGTCGTCGGAGCTGTCGCGATGCCGGGCGGACAGGTACCAGCGCACGATCTGCTCAAGTCCTGCGCGACCGGGTGCCGCCTGCGCGACGATGGTCGCGTTCTGCGCCTGCAATTGGTCGGCGACCGCGGTGGCCACAAGGTCGTCTTTCGACGTGAAATGGGCGTAGAAGGCGCCGTTGGTCAGCCCCGCGTCCGTCATGAGGGTTGAGATGCCCGAGCCGTCGATGCCGTCCCGTTTGAACCGACGTCCGGCCGCCTCGATGATCCGCTGCCGGGTCGCCTGCTTGTGCTCTTTCCCGTAGCGCACCGCGCGCTCCTTTGCTCGTCGGAGGGGCTGCTTGCTCTTGGCGGGCGCCCTCGCCATATTGTATTTCGATCGTACTTCAATGGATTCAAGGCCCCAGTGGCTACCCGTTCGGCGGTGAGGCGCCGTGCTGGGTGGCGCTGCCCCCCCCCTCGCTCGGGGGTGTTCATTGCGCGTCGTGGAGTGCGGTCGACTGCGAGGGCTCGCTGGCGATCCATCGTCTCCGTGCACAGTATTGTGAATGTAATTCAATGACCCTCGATCAGCGCCGCCTCAGTGCTCGGCGAGGCGGATGCCGGGTGATCAGAACGAGCCGGCCGACATGGGTCGGCACCCGCCACTGTGCGACCTGGTCGACAGCACCGGTGCAGCGCATCGGGCGCCGGCGAAGAGAACTCCGTCCTTGAAACCCGCTACAGAAGGACCTGCACATGAACACACCGCGGAATTCACCGTCCTCCTCGCCCTCGTCGTCGTACCAGAACGCGCTGACCCGCTCCGTGTCCGTCCGCGGCGAGGACTTCGCCTACCGGGAACTCGGCCCTGAGGACGGCGTACCGCTGATCCTCCTGATTCACCTGGCCGGGGTCCTGGACAACTGGGACCCACGCGTCGTCGACGGACTCGCCGCACGACGCCGGGTCATCGCCTTCGACAACCGCGGGGTGGGCGGATCGAGCGGCTCCACGCCGGACACGATCGAGGCGATGGCCCGCGACGCGGTGCTGTTCATCCGAGCCCTCGGGTTCGACCAGGTCGATCTGCTCGGCCTGTCGATGGGCGGCTTCATCGCACAGGTCATCGCGGAACAAGAACCTCACCTCATCCGCAAGGTCATCCTGGCGGGCACAGGCCCCGCCGGTGGCCCCGGCATCGACAAGGTCCCGGCGCTCACCCTCCAGGCCACGCTCAAGGGCGCCCTGACCCGCCAGGATCCCAAGCTCTCCCTCTTCTTCACCGAAACCGAGGGCGGTCGGCGGGCGGGACGGGCCTTGCTGGAACGGCTGAAGGAGCGCACGCACCACCGCGACAAGGACATCTCATTGCCGGCGTTCCGAGCCCAGCTGAAGGCCATCAGACAATGGGGCCGTCAGGCGCCGTCGGACCTGTCGGAGATTCGCCAACCGGTGCTCGTGGCAAACGGCGAGAACGACCGCATGGTGCCCAGCCACAACACACTCGACCTGGCCGCCCGCCTGCCCAGGAGCGAACTCGTGCCCCTCTACCCGGATGCCGGACACGGGGGGATCTTCCAGTACCACGATGAATTCGTGGCAAGGGCACTCGAGTTCCTTGGGTCCTGAGCCCGAGCCAAGCCGCGCTGCCCGCACCTTCACGCTCGCACAACGCCCTCGGAAACGTCAGCTCGGCCGTCACCGTTCGCCGGCCCTGGCCGTGGAAGGCGGCCCCCCCTGCTCAGCCGTGCCTGAGTGCACGACAAGGCACGGCCGCCTTCGCCCACACGTGCTGTCCGGCCAGCAGGCGGGAGAGCGCAGCGGATCCGGGGTAGGACAGAGACAAGGCCGCCGGCAGCCCCCGGTGATCGACAACCACCGCGCCGGGCCAGCCGAGCAGCCAGGGTTCCAGCTCCTCCCACTGGCGTTGCTGTGCCTGGACTTCCAAGTGGAGTCCAGGGGCGGCGAGTTCGTGCACCACTCGCTGCCAGAGCCGATCTTCCAGCGGGGGCACCGGGCCGCTGATCAGGTTGAGGCGGATCCCGCACGCACCCGTCTCCAGGAGCCGGTCGAGCTCTTCCCCCCGACGTCCGGGGTCTATGACGGCCACGCCGCGGAGGGGGCCCCGGCACCTTGCCGAGGGCCTGGAGCAGGTAGGAGTTGTCCGTGCCGAGGCATGTTCACGGGAAGCGCCCACGGCATCGCCGTCGTCGCCGTGCTCCCCGAGACCCTCGCACAGGAAACTCGATACCCCGCACTCCCCACGGACGAAGCTACCGCCCCGCCGGTCACCTCCGCTCACTGAACCACTCCGTCCGAGGCGGCTGGAATGAGGTCGATCCACGAAAGACCACCGAGATCGAGCCGACTGCGGGCGCGTGTCACGGCGACGTAGGCGAGGCGGGCGTCCGTTTCACTCACGGGTTCTGGGATCGGGCGACCACGGTCGTCGTGTTGATCGCTGTCCGGGGGCGGGGGGAAGTCATCGGCGATCTTGACCGTGGGCCATTCCCGGCCTTTGGCCTTGTGGGCCGTGGAGACCGTGACGTCGGCCTTGTCCTCGTCGGTCAGTGCGTGGACCGCGGTGATGATGGCCTCGGGTCCGTGCTGGTCGACAAGTTCTACGAAAGGCTGCAGATCGCGGCCGGCCGGATCGTGATCCGCGTACTCCTGCAGCTCACCCCAGGAGGCAAAAAGAACGAGTTCTGGGTGGGCGGTGCGACGGCCGTCTTTGAGGTCCCGTGCAGCCAGCGCCAGCGCGACGAGCGTATGCCCTCCCCGCGTCAGCGCGACGCGGTGGCCGGCGGCCAGCAGTCGCATGACCTCGGTCATGGCCCCGATGTTGGTGCGGCACAGCACCGCGTCCGGGGAGGCGACGAGACCGACCTTCGTCGGGATCGCCTCGGTGCCTGTCAGTCGGATGGGCGCGTCGGTGAACGCGAGCCACCGGTTGGCTTGTTCGGCAAGGAGGGGGCCGAAGCGGAAGGATCGAGTCAGGGTGAGGTGGGTGGCTTCGAAGCCTGTCATGATGTCCCGGGCTCCGCGCCAGCCGTAGATCGCCTGTGCGGAGTCGCCGACCATGACCAGCTGGGTGTGGGCACGTTGAGCGGCGAAGACCTGTTCCAGGACGGGGTTGGTGTCCTGTGCTTCGTCGAGGAAGAGGAAGCTCGGGTGTTCCAGGGGCCCGTTCGGTGGTGCGGGATCGTACGGCAGTTTGGTGCGGAGAGTCCCCGGGGCAGTGGAGATCGGGACCGGCCCCGGTTGGCCGCCGCCTTCCCGCGCGTGGGCAGCCGGGGTGCGTTCGCTCGGCGGACCGGTCCGGGTTGCCCCGGCGAGGCCGCCACGTGCACCGAGCGACCGTCAGCCGGATGGTTCGGCGGCCCGCCCGGCGGTTGAGGTCGGCGTCATCGGTCAGGTTGAGGCGGGAGGGGGCCGTTCAGTGGGACCAGGGCTGCCTGGTCGCCCGACGGGGCAGGTCCGTCGGGCGAAGAGCGCGGTCGGCGCGTCGGTCGAGGTCGGCAACCAGGGCCGTCCGGTCGGCCGAGGCCGAGTGGGCGTGGGTCTCGCCCGCCCGGCTGACCGCGCCTCACCACGCAGACCCGCGCGCCGGACGGAGGAGCTTGCCCTCGTCGAGGGCGGCCGGCTCACGCGGGGTCAGTGGAGGCGCCCGTCTCCCCGAGCGGCCGTCCTGCCCGTACGTTCCAGCGGGCGGCCCGGCCGCTGAGTTCCGTGGCGGTCAGCGGGGGTACGTCGACGCGCCAGAAGGCGGACTCCGGCGCGCCCAGCACGCGTACCAGCACGGCCCGTACGACCTCGGGCTCGACCACGGCGACGGTGCGGCCGCCGACCTGGGCGGCCGTGTCGAGCCAGCGTGCGACCCGGTCGCACAGCGCGCGGACCGACTCGCCGCCGTGCGGGGCGGAGTCGGGTTCGGACAGCCACCGGACCATCGCCTCCGGCTCCCTGCCGCTGACCTCCGCCAGGTCCGCGCCGCGCCAGCGGCCGACGTCCAGACCGGCGAGTGAGGGCACCGAAACGGCGTCGAGCCCGAGCGCGTCGGCCGTCTCGCGGCAGCGCACGCTGGGGGAGACCCACGCCCGGTCGGCGGCCGGGACCGTGCCCGCGGCCGCGTGGGCCGACCGAAGGCCGGCGGCGTCCAGCGGGCACCCGTCGTCGAAACGGGCCTCGCGGAGGGCCTTGTTCAGTGCGGGTGAGATCAACATCACTCGGCTCGTCATCCGCCCACTCTCGTACTCGACTCGTCCTCGGCTCGTACTCAACACCCTTGCCCTGTCCGGGACATGACCATAAGGCGACCTGGAAACGGCCGCGTGACCAGGTCACCGGCGCACGGTGCGCCGCCCATGCGCCCTTGGCCGGAACCCCGCTTCGCGGTACGTTCGCGTCGATATCGATGACGGTCGACGGAAGCCGGTGGGAATCCGGCACGGTCGCGCCACTGTAAGCCCAGCCCGTACCGCGCCCGCCAGGGGCGACAGGGGCTGAGCAAGTCAGACCCGTGGCCGTCGTCCTGTGCACCACCGAGACGGGACGCGAGTTCCCCAGGAGGTCCTGCCATGGCGCAGTCCGCCGTCGCATCGTCGGCCGCAACCCCCACCGCCGTACCGGCAAAGCTGCCGGTCGGCGCGATCGTCCCCTGGGCGGTCTTCTTCGGCATCCTGATGCTGGTCCTGCTCTACTTCGTCGGCGCCGAACAGGGCGCCACCTCGCTGCTGTCCGGGGAGGGCGTCCACGAGTGGGTGCACGACGCCCGCCACCTGCTCGGCTTCCCCTGCCACTGACGGCGACGAGGAACCGTAACCGCGCATGAACTCCACAACGGTCAGAAACCTCCTGGTCCGCGGCATGCTCGCGGGCCTCGCCGCAGGCCTTCTCGCCCTGGTCGTCGCCTACTTCCTGGGCGAGCCGCGGGTCGACGAGGCCATCGCCTTCGAGGAGGCCCACGCCCATGAGCACGGCGGCGAGGAACCCTTCAGCCGCACCCTGCAGTCCACCACCGGTCTGAGCACCGGCGTCCTGGTCTACGGCGTCGCGTTCGGCGGCATCGCCGCTCTCGCGTACTGCTTCGCGCTCGGCCGGATCGGCCTCTTCGGGCCGCGCGCGAGCGCGCTGCTCCTGGCGGTGGCGGGGCTGGTCGCGGTCTATGTCGTCCCCTTCCTCAAGTACCCGCCCAACCCGCCCGCCGTCGGCAGCCCCGACGCCCTCGACCAGCGCACCGTGCTGTACTTCCTGATGATCGTGCTCGGCGTGCTCCTGGCCGTCGGCACCGTGATCCTGGGCAAGCGCCTCGCGCCCCGCCTGGGCAACTGGAACGCCACCGTCGCCGCGGGCGCCTTCTTCGTCCTCGCCGTAGGCCTGGCGTATGCCTTCCTGCCGTCCTACGACGAGGCCCCCGAGGGCTTCCCCGCCACGCTGCTCTGGCAGTACAGGCTGTCCGCCCTCGCGATCCAGGTGACCCTCTGGACCGCGTACGGCCTGGTCTTCGGGCACCTGGCGGAACGGCTCCTGGCTCCGCGCCCGGCAGCCGCCCGGGAGAAGGGAAGCGCCGCACAGGCAACTCCCGCCACTCGCTGAGCGATCGACCACATGGCTAAGGCTCCCCGGACTTCCGGGGAGCCTTAGCCATGTGTCCCGCACGTGTTCCCAATTTCTGGAACACGTTCTACGGTGTGCGCCGTCAGGTCCGGCCGTGGGGAGCCAGGAGGCGCCGTGCATCTCGAATACACGCCCGAGCAGCAGCGGCTGCGCACCGAACTGCGCGCCTACTTCGCCGAGTTGGTCCCGGCGGGCGCCCACACGCGGCACGCCGGACCGGCCGCGCAGAAGCGGTTCTACCGCGACACGATCCGCCGCCTCGGCACGGACGGCTGGCTGGGCGTGGGCTGGCCGAAGGAGTACGGCGGGCGCGGACTGACCGCCATGGAACAGTTCATCTTCTTCGACGAGGCCGCCCAGGCCGGCGTCCCGCTGCCGCTGATGGCGCTCAACACGGTCGGCCCGACGATCATGCGGTACGGCACCGAGGAGCAGAAGGCGTCGTTCCTGCCGAAGATCCTCTCCGGCGAGATCGACTTCGCGATCGGCTACAGCGAGCCCGACGCGGGCACGGACCTGGCCTCGCTGAAGACGCGGGCGGTCAGGGAGGGCGACGAGTACGTCATCAACGGGCAGAAGATCTGGACGACCAACGGCGACACGGCGGACTGGGTCTGGCTGGCCGTCCGCACCGACCCGGACGCCCCGCCCCACAAAGGCATCACCATGCTGCTGGTCCCGACCTCCGACCCCGGCTACTCCTGCACCCTCATCAACACCCTCGCGGGCCACGACACGACGGCCAGCTACTACGAGAACGTCCGCGTCCCCGTCTCCCACCGCGTCGGCGAGGAGAACAGGGGCTGGCGGCTGATCACCAACCAGCTCAACCACGAACGCGTCACCCTCGCCGCCCACGGCACCATGGCCATCCGCTCCCTGCACGAGGTCCAGCGCTGGGCCATGGAGACCAAGCTCGCCGACGGCCGCCGCGTCGTCGACCTGCCCTGGGTGCGCCGCCGCCTGGCCCAGATCCACACCCGGCTCGACGCGATGAAACTCCTCAACTGGCAGATGGTGAACGCCGTCCAGGAGGGCACCCTCACCCCCCAGGACGCCTCCGCCGTCAAGGTGTATGGCTCCGAGGCCCGCCGTGACGCCTACGCCTGGCTCATGGAGATCGTCGCCGCGGCCGGCGCCCTGAAGGAGGGCTCGGCGGGCGCGGTCCTCCACGGCGAACTGGAGCGCGGCTACCGCTCAGCGGTGATCTTCACCTTCGGCGGCGGCAACAACGAGATCCAGCGCGAGATCATCTCGTGGATCGGGCTCGGCATGCCGCGCGTCCGCCGTTGAGCTGTGTGTGACGAGGCTTTTTAGTTGGCACAAAAGCGGGATAGTTGGCACTGAGCGGAGCGCTTGCCTCACGCGCGATGAGCTTGGCTTGTTGGCGTCCTGGGCCAGCTGACCTGCTAATTTCTCAGGGCCAGCGCTACTGGGACGTGCGGGGCTGAGGCGGTGGCCGATACTCAGGTCACCGGCGTCCCGGATGTTGAACGGCGTAGGCCGATGTCACATACCGAGGATAGTTGGCACCGTGATTCTGTGGGATCAGGATGACGGCCGAGCGGTGATGCGGCAGTTGGCACTTCGCCGCGAGCACTGGAAACGCCGTCGACTCCGAATCCGCTGCGATGGCGGCTGACGGGGGGTGCCGCGACCTAGGCCCTGAGATGGCGCTGAAGGAGAAGCAGGCCGCGGCTCTCTCTGGGGAGCTGCTCATTCCCATGGCGGCGGCGATCGGCGCGGCTCTGTCGGGCAGGACCGACGAACAGGTGGCGGAGCAGTTCGACGTCAGCTTGCAATTCGCGGCCTGGCGTATGAATGCTTCAGGCGCTCGGAAAATCGCTCAGCGGACGCGTCAGAAGCGAGCGGCGGGAATTCGACGTTAGTCGATCAGGATCCCGCGTCGGCGCTGAGAGTGAGAGCGATGCCCCCGGCGCCTCGGCGCGGATGTTTGCGATATCGACGTTGCGTGTGACGGACCGTCGACGTCTGCCAGTCACCGACGAGTCGTTCCTTCGCATCCACGCTCGCCGGGCTCTGTCAGTGTCCAGTACAGATCTCCCGACGCCGACTGCACGCTCCAGGAGCTGATGTGCCCTGCGGCCGTCAATTGGTCAAGTGCATCCGTGAAATCCGTTGCGGCCAGCCCGCACTCGCGTGCCAGCTGATCCACTTCAGCTGTTCCATGGGTGCTCTCGGGAGCGGTATGGGCCTTGATACACATGGCAATGAGCTGGGAAAACGGGGCGCAGTCCATGCGGATGCCGCAAGCGGCTCGCAGCGCCCAGTCTGCGGCAGCGAGCCGGTCGGGACGGGCCGGGCATTGGGCGAAGAGCCCGACGTCGAGGAGCTGGATGACCACAGCGCGTGCGTTGGAGTGCGACGTGGGCAGGGTTGCGCATAGCCATCGTGCCTGGTGGAGATCCCGCCAGGAATCCGTGGCAGGTTCCAATCGAAGGCTGCGCAGTACCCCGAGCGGCAAGCGGACTTGAGCCGAGTCGTTCATGCGCAAGGCGCATTGCAGGGCGATCAGTCGGGCGGCAGGGCCGGTCTCAGTCGGCAGCGCGGAGGCGAGGTAGTTGAGCATCTCCCGCACCCGGGTCTGCCTGTCCGGGCCTCTGGGGCTTCGGTGCTTTCGACGGATGTCCGCATGCGCCGGCGGCGCCGTCGCAGCGTTGATGAACGTGTCGGGAATGACGGCCGCTTGTGAGGTAGCGGCGGCGCAGGCCGTGCACGCGTCCGCGAGGCGCCACAGCCGTCCGCCTCGCTCGCGTGCGAGCACGAGCCGGATGGGCCCACCGCAGCCTCGATGGCGCGGGTGCCAGCTGCAGCCGCGCTCGTGGCACTGGCAGGTACGAAGGTGAGCAGGGAGGAGATCGCGGCGAGCGTGTCGTGCCAGGTGGGCCAGGAGCTCCGACCGAGCGGACGTGCCGCTGAGCAGTCGGTCGCTGTGGGAGCACTGCTGGCATACGAGGATCGGTCCGCCGGGCTGCGGGCGCAGTTCCACGGTCCAGGCGCGCCGGACGCCGGGTCGCGTCGTGCAAAGCCTCATGGGGGGCGTGTTCCTCCCGTCATGTCTGCGCCGTACCCGCAGAGGGTGGGGTGGCCCGCACACGGTAGTGCAGACCTCTGCCCTTCACTTAATGGTGTCACCTGCAGAAATAGGGCAGATGTCTGCACTGACAGGGCAGTGGTCTGCACCGTCGGATTGTCGGGTGACGATCTTCCCGCCCGACCCGGATTTCGAGGCGCTGCGTCTGGAGCTTGCGCGGCTGCGGGCGGCGCGCGGCTGGACCTATGACGAGCTCGCTGCTCGAAGCGGCCTGGCCAGAAGGACGCTCATCGAGATTGAGCAGGGGCGCACCATCGGCACTCTCAAGACCTGGCACGCCCTCGCCCATGCCTTGAATACTCCACTCGACGAGCTCTTCGGAGCCGTGTGTGAGGGGCACGAGCCCCCGGGGCCGACCGGCGCTGACCGTTGACTGGGAGGGCTCGCGCCAATCACCCGGACCGGCGAAGCGACACGAACCTCTGATCGACAACTCGAATGTGCGTTTCACGGAATGGGGCTGTTCGAGGGACTCTCCAGCCTTGGCGCTGTGGATGCGGCGTGTTGCCTGGCACCTTCGCACGCATGCGTTCTTCATCCACACCGCGGCACTGGGACGACAGCCCCGCTGTCGCCTACCCCCGACGCTCACTGCGTATCGAGCACGACAGCCCCAGTCGGCTCCTCCGCTGCGCTCAGCGTGATCGCTGCCGAGAGTGCGGCAACCCGGTCGAGTGGTACCACCGCAGCTTTGCGCGGCCCGTCCGCCTGCACCCCCGGGAAGTGCCCGCGGCCGAGGTGCCCACCGCCTACCGTTGGCACGTCAGCTCTGGTGTCGCCCATCCGGCCGGCGATGGCAGAGCCTGGTGCCGCCTGGCTCACGCCCCAGTCTGTCCCGCCCGCGACGCTGCGCCCGAAGCCTCCGCGCTGGATGGGCTGCGCCGGGATCTGGCCCTGCACACACGCCGTCTGATTGACACCGGCGTGTTCACCCCGATCACCCCTTCGAGCCGGCCAATGGCACAACCGGACGGCTGCCGACCCGCCAGACCCGTAGTGCAGTTCCTGTATGTCCGCTACCTCGCTGCGCAACCTGTGGACGAAATCCAGTGCGTGGCGCAGACGCGGCATCGCGACCGCTGCTCGCAGAGGCTGCTCACTGCGGACGTCCCCGTGGGCGTCTGGAGGCTGGTACCCGCTACGGCCACACGGGGGCAACTGGCCTTGCCCTGTGAGCTCATGGCTGTATATGACCTCACCGCCCTGCCCTACGCCGAGCAGCTGCGCTGGCGCATGCAGCGCTGTTCCACCCACACCGCAACCCAGTCAGCAGCGGACCTCGCGCTGGCCGACTGGGAGCCCTTCGACCCCATGCTCCACCGCGCGCACATCCACAACCGCCTGCCGAACCACGTCCGTCATCCGCGCCCGACGCACCACGAGCATAGAACGGCTGGGTCGTGACCTCGCACCATGGCATTGAAATCCTGCTGACCAGGCCAGCCACCAATGGCGAGCTCCACCGAGCTCGTCGTACGGTGTCACTCGCAGCGAACGCCGACCGCACCCGGTTGATGGCCGTCCAGCCGGCCAGGACCCCCGGCCGCGCGCTGCGGTCACTACGGCGACGGCTGCACCACCTTCTGCCCATCGATGTCCTGACCACCCACTACCCCGACCAGCACGGGCAGGTCCTTCTCAATCTCGAGTTCAGCCGTACCGCGCGAGCGGCGATCCGCCAGGCCGCGACCGCCAGAGGACAGCGCCCCGGAGACTTCGTCGCCCGGAGCCTGACCGCAGCCCTCGATCGGAACGAGAGAGAACGCTCCCTGCAACTGACGGCGCAACTCGAAGGCCTGCTCGCTCTCCACTCCTCCGAGGACGTACTGGCTTGCACAGCCCACATCCTGCTCCGTCGTCGTGGTCCAGCCGTATCTGACTCGTACGCCGCCGGCCGCGCTGGGCGGAGCCAGTCTCACGCGCACCCGAACCCTTAGCCCTTCTCCTCCGTGGAGCCCTTGTTGCACACACCCACAGACGAACAGGCTCACGCTGTCGAAGCATTCCGAGATGGCCATCACCTTGTGCTGCAGGCCGGCGCCGGCACAGGAAAGACCAGCACGCTGAGCCTGCTCGCCGCGAGCACCAAACGCCGAGGGCGCTACCTCGCCTTCAACAAGGACATCGCACACGATGCCTCCGCACGCTTCCCGCGATCCGTGATGTGCAAGACCACCCACGCCACGGCCTACGCAGCCCTTGGCCACCGCTTCGCTCGCAGACTCAACAGCCCCCGCCAACCCGCGTGGAAGATCGGGCAGGCCCTCGGCATCACCTCTCCTGTCCGAATCGGAGATCACGAGATCAGCCACAGGACGTTGTCACACAGCGTCCTGCGCACGGTGACCCGCTTCTGCCACTCGGCTGATCGCACGCTGGCTTCTCACCACGTACCCGCGCTGCGCGGCCTGAGTGCGCCGGACGAACACGCCCGCCTCGCCGAGGTCGTGACGTCGTTCGCGGACAAGGCGTGGGGAGACCTGCAGAATCCCGAGCAGGGCGTGGTCCGTTTCGAGCATGACCACTACCTGAAGATGTGGGCCCTCACCGAACCAAAGATCGACGCCGACAGCCGCACTACGTCTCAGCCGGTCGAACCGCCCCGGCGTCTCAGCCGGTCGAACGGCCCCGCCCCCCTCACCCCAGCGTCGCGAGGAAGTCCGTGCAGGACTGGGCGCAGTCGCGGCAGGCCTGGGCGGTTTCCTCCCCTCCGGGGTCGTCGTCGAAGACGTGGGCGGATTCGAGGCAGACGGCTCGGCACCACTCCACCTGGACGCGGAGGCCGGCCTCGTCGAGGCGGGTCTGTTCGGAGAGGACACGACAGGTCGCGTCGCAGACTTCCGCGCACATGATGCCCTTGCGCCGCATACGTTCCTGGTCTTCCGGCCCGTCCGGATCGGCGAGGCTCGCGCGCAGTGCGCACGCCCGTGCACACTCGGTGCACGCCTGGGCGCACGCGAAGCGGTCCTCCAGGAACCGGATGAGCTCCTGCTGCGTTGTCGTCGAGGTCACGACGGTCGGGTAGCCGGTGCCGAACCCGTCAAACTCGGCAAACCCTCACTGAGCCCGTTCGTCGGTTCGCCGGTTCCCACGGGGGTACTCACATCTCATGAGTACGGAATGGATGGATATCGCCGTCAACCGACACCTACTGATCGGTATCGGGCCATTCGTCGCCGGAATCTTCATCGTGGCGATGCTGATCGGCGCCGTCTGGCTGGGCCGACGGGTACGGCGCAGTGAGCCGCCCCCGCCGCGCCCGGAGGAGCAGCCGCACCTTCCGGACGGTGGCGCCGTCCATGAGGAGCTGGTGGGCCGCGAGCCCGATGAGCTGGTCAAGAGCCGCTACCGGTTCACCCCGCACCAGCTGAAGTCCTTCGGCAACATGGGCTCCCGTCCGGTCCCCTCGAAGCCACGGCGGCGCTGGAGCAGGGGCAGCAGCGGCTCCTTCGGGGGCGGCGGACTCGGTTCCCACTGACCGGCCGCCCCGGTGAGCGAACCAGAACCGCGACATCGCGGAGATCACAGCGTGAGGAGGGCCGATGAAGGCCGTCGTGTGGCACGGGGTGGGGGACATCCGCCTCGACGACGTATCCGAACCCAAGATCCAGGACCGGCACGACGCGCTCGTCCGCATCACCACCTCGGCGATCTGCGGCACGGACCTGCACTTCGTGCGCGGCACCGTGCCGGGTCTCGAACAGAGCCGTGTCCTCGGCCACGAGGCGGTCGTGCTCGACACCACGTGAGCCGCCACCGACCCGAACCGTCCCGAGTGGAGTGAGACCCATGGCCGACCGCGGCACGCTACCGCTGCCCGACTACGACCACCTGCCGATCGGCTCTCTGGAGAGCCGCGTCCGCGCGCTCACCGCCGATGAGGTGGAGCAATTGCTCGCTTACGAGCACGCCCACGCCGACCGCCGCTCCGCGACCGAGGTCCTGACGGCCCGCCTGGAGCAACTGCGCTCCGGCGCCGAGCCGACCTCGGGTGACCCCGGCGCCGTACGCCCCGAAGAGGGCGAGCGGCGCAGGACCGGCTCGCCCGTGTCTCCGGCGACCTCGCCGGAGCCGATGAGTCCGCCCCCGCACGGGACACCGGACCAGCGGGGCAAGCCGAAGGGCGACCGCACCTGAGCGCTCCGTTGGAGGTCCGGTGCGTCGCCTGCGGGTCCGTCGTGGCTGGTCGCACCCCGCGGCGGAGCCGCTGATGTCACCGCCCCGCGCCCCTTTGAGGCGCTGCCGAACCGGACCGGACTTCACCGGACCCGCTCGGTTTCCGTTTCTCTCCGCCGGGGGACCCGTGTTCCGTGTTCTTCAGGACGAGGAGGGCCCGGGCCGCTGCCCGGGCCCGGCGCGGTGCGGAGCGCGCCACCGACGCACTGGACCGGCGGCTGCCCATCAGCGAGGGCGGTGGCCTGCTGCGCAAGGCCTTCCCCGACCACTGGTCGTTCCTGCTGGGTGAGCTGGCGCTCTACAGCTTCATCGTCCTGTTACTGACGGGCGTCTGGCTGACGCTGTTCTTCCACCCGTCCATGACGGAGGTCGTCTACGACGGCTCGTACCGGCCACTCGCCGGGGTGCGCATGTCGGAGGCGTACGAGTCGACTCTGCGCATCAGTTTCGACGTGCGCGGCGGGCTGCTGATGCGCCAGCTGCACCACTGGGCCGCCCTGGTGTTCCTGGCGGCCGTTGGAGTGCATCTGCTGCGGGTCTTTTTCACCGGCGCGTTCCGCAGGCCGCGCGAGGCCAACTGGGTGATCGGTGTGACGCTGTTCGTGCTGGCGCTCTCCGAGGGCTTCGCGGGCTACTCGCTCCCCGACGACCTGCTGTCCGGAACGGGGCTCCGCATCGCGCAGGGCATCATGCTGTCGATCCCGGTCGTCGGGACGTACGTCAGCTTCTTCGCCTTCGGGGCGCAGTACCCGGGCGAGGACATGATCCCGCGGCTGTACTCGCTGCACATCCTGCTCCTGCCGGGACTGCTGCTCGCGCTCATCACCGTCCATCTGATCCTGGTCTTCTACCTGAAGCACACCCACTGGGCGGGGCGCGGCAGGACGAACCGCAACGCCGTCGGCAAGCCGATGTTCCCCCAGTTCACGGCGAGCTCG
The DNA here is from genome assembly GCF_053591955.1 of Streptomyces sp. NPDC002845. Taxonomy (NCBI): domain Bacteria; kingdom Bacillati; phylum Actinomycetota; class Actinomycetes; order Kitasatosporales; family Streptomycetaceae; genus Streptomyces; species Streptomyces sp. NPDC002845. The sequence goes on from NZ_JBSFUU010000011.1 coordinate 23,187, forward strand.
GGAGGGCTTTTCTTCATCGTCTTCGGGGTGCTGACCCTGATGTCCGGGGTGGCGCAGACCAACCCGATCTGGGCGTACGGCCCCTATCGCACCGACCAGGTGTCGACGGGCTCGCAGCCCGACTGGTACGTGGGGTTTCTGGAGGGCTCGCTGCGGATCGTGCCGCCCTGGGAGACGACGGTCGCCGGGCACACCGTCATGTGGAACGTCCTGCTGCCCGCGGTGGTGCTGCCCGGCGCGCTCTTCGCCGTGCTGTACGCGTATCCGTTCTTCGAGAAGTGGCTGACCGGGGACCACGAGGAACACCATCTCTGCGACCGCCCACGGGACAACCCCGTCCGCACCGGGTTGGGGGTCGCCGCGATCGTCTTCTACGGCATCCTGCTCGCGGCCGGCGGCAACGACATCCTCGCGTACACCTTCGACATCTCGCTCAATACGCTGACCTGGGTGTTCCGGATCACCCTGGTGGTGCTGCCGCCGCTCGCGTTCACGGTGACCAAACGGGTCTGCCTCGCTCTGCGGGAGTCCGAGCTGGAGAAGCTCACCGAGGGCGAAGAGACGGGAGACGTACGGCAGTCGCTCGCCGGCGGATACACCGAGGGTCACGAGCCGCTGGACGAGGGGCGGCAGTACGTCCTGCGGACCCGGGAACTGCCCCGGCCCCTCGCGCCCGCGGAACCCGGCGGCGACGTGCCGCAGTTGCAGCGGCTGCGGGACACGCTGAGTTCCTGGTACTACGGCGACCGGGTCGAAGGGGAGGAGCCCGAGGGCGAGCTGGAGGAGTCTTCCGAGACCTCGCGCGAGCTCTGACCGGGCCGGCCCGCGCGTCCGGCGTACTGGAAGACCATGCCGAGCACCCCGTGCCCGAGCACACCGAGGCCGAGGAGGGCGAGCCACAGGCCGTAGACCACGCCGAGCGCCAGGACGACCGAGCCCGCGGCGATGGTGATCGGCCAGGGGCTGTGCGGCGGGAAGAAGTCCAACGGGCCCGCGGTGTCGATGACTTCCGCGTCCCGCAGGTCCTGGGCGCGGCGGCCCCGCCTGCGGTACTGCACATGGAGGAAGAACGCGACGAGCGCGGCCATCAGGAAGGCGATGGTCAGTACGGCCGTACCGGCGGGCTCCTGCGACCACCAGCCGTAGCCTACGGCGGTGCCGCCGAAGAAGGCCGCCACGCCGGTGAACAGCCAGGCCTCGGTCCTCACCGCTCCTCCTTCACGATCTGAGGGTGATTCAGGTCGAACGCCGGTGACTCGGAGCGGATGCGGGGCAGCGCCGTGAAGTTGTGGCGCGGCGGTGGCGAGCTGGTCGCCCACTCCAGGGAGCGGCCGAAGCCCCAGGGGTCGTCGGCGTGCACCCGCTTGCCGTAACGGGCCGTGCGCCACACGTTGTAGAGGAACGGCAGCGTGGACAGGCCGAGCAGGAACGCGCCGAGGGAGCTGACGGTGTTGAGGAGGGTGAAGCCGTCCGCCGACAGGTAGTCCGCGTACCGGCGCGGCATGCCCTGCTGGCCGAGCCAGTGCTGGACGAGGAACGTGGTCTGGAAGCCGATGAAGAGGGTCCAGAAGTGGATCTTGCCGAGGCGTTCGTCGAGCATCTTGCCGGTGAGTTTGGGCCACCAGAAGTAGAAGCCCGCGAACATCGCGAACACGACCGTGCCGAACAGCACGTAGTGCAGGTGCGCCACGATGAAGTGCGAGTCGGTGAGGTGGAAGTCGAGCGGCGGCGAGGCGATGAGCACTCCGCTCATGCCGCCGAGCAGGAACGTCACCAGGAAGCCCATGGACCACAGCATGGGTGTCTCGAAGGACAGCGAGCCGTGCAGCATGGTGCCGATCCAGTTGAAGAACTTCACGCCCGTCGGCACGGCGATGAGGAAGGACATCAGCGAGAAGAACGGCAGCAGCACGGCCCCGGTGGCGAACATGTGATGCGCCCACACCACCGCGGAGAGCATGGTGATCACGATGGTCGCGCCGATGAGCGGGATGTATCCGAAGATCGGTTTGCGGCTGAACACCGGGATGATCTCGGAGACGATCCCGAAGAACGGCAGCGCGACGATGTAGACCTCCGGGTGCCCGAAGAACCAGAACATGTGCTGCCACAGCAACGCCCCGCCGTTCGTGGCGTCGAAGATGTGGGCGCCGAACTTCCGGTCCGCCTCCAGGGCGAGGAGGGCCGCGGTGAGCACGGGAAACGCGGGGAGGATCAGGATCGAGGTGAACAGCACGTTCCAGGTGAAGATGGGCATCCGGAACATGGTCATGCCGGGGGCGCGCAGACACAGGATGGTGGTGATGAAGTTGACCGCGCCGAGCGTGGTGGAGACGCCGGTCACCACCAGGCCCATGGTCCACAGGTCACTGCCCGCACCGGGCGACCGGACGGCGCTGTTGAGCGGCGCGTAGGCGAACCATCCGAACGACGCCGCTCCCCCGGGCACGAGGAACCCGGCGACCACCATCAGACCGCCGAACAGGTACAGCCAGTACGACAGGGCGTTGAGTCTCGGGAACGCGACGTCCGGCGCGCCGATCTGCAGCGGCATCAGGGCGTTCGCGAACCCGGCGAACAGCGGGGTCGCGAACAGCAGCATCATGACCGTGCCGTGCACCGTGAAGAGCTGGTTGTACTGGTGATTGGTGAACAGTTGCAGCCCGGGGCGGGCGAGTTCGGCCCGCATCAGCAGGGCGAGGACTCCGCCGAACAGGAAGAAGGAGAAGGAGGTGACCAGGTAGAGGTTGCCGATCACCTTGTGGTCGGTGGTCGTCGCCCAGCGAAGCAGCGCCCGCCCCAGGGTCCGGCCGGTACGCGTACGCGACGGCGCCTGCCGCGCCGGGGTCACCCCCCTGTCGTCCACCGCCATGCGCAGCAGAGTACCCACGGGCATCCCGGACATGTCGCCCTTGCGGTCCGGGCGTGTTCCAGGCTCCCCGGGCCCCAGCTCACGCTCATGGGGTGCCGCGCCCTCAGCCCTGGCGGGCCGCCTTCAGTGCAGCGAGCGTCGCGTCGAGGTCGGCGCCGCGTGGGCGGTTGAAGGGCAGCTTGCCGAGGAGATGCGCCATGCCGCAGGTGTTGCTGAGCGCGGAGTAGACCAGGCCGGCCGCGATGCCCGCCGACAGCAACTGGAAGGCGGGGTGGACGAGGGCCCCGAGTGCGAGGCCGAGCAGGACGATCGAGCCGGCGGTGAACCGCACCTGGCGTTCCATGCCCCAGACCATGCGGGTGTGGCCCTCGGGGCGGTGCAGGTCGTGGCCGTCGGCGGCCCAGGCGCCGGTGCCGCCGACGAGGGTGGTGGCGGTGATGCCTTGCTCGGCGAGGAGCTTGCAGGCGTTCTCGGAACGCGCCCCGGAGGCGCAGACCACGAGGAGTTCGCCGTGCGCGGCGGCCTCCTTGATCGCGGGCAGGGCACGGCGGAGGTCGTCGAGGGGGACGTTCAGGGCGCCGGGCAGATGGCCGGAGGCGTACTCGGCGGGGGTGCGCACGTCGATCACGGTCAGTTCGGGGAGGCGGGCGCGGGCCTGGTCGGTGTCGAGGGTGGGAGGGGTGGTGGTCATGAGTGTCATCCTTGGTTGTCGACGATGCCCCGAAGCGGGGGGTAGCTTACCCCTAGGGGTATTTCTGAAGGAGATGAGCGTGGAACTGGATCTCGCGGGCGCCGAACTACGAGCCGTGCTCAACCGGCTGCGTAGGGCTCAGGGCCAGATCTCCGGGGTGATACGGATGATCGAGGAGGGGCGCGACTGCGAGGAGGTCGTCACGCAGCTGGCCGCCGCGTCACGGGCGCTCGACCGGGCGGGCTTCGCGATCATCGCCACCGGTCTGCAGCAGTGTCTGACCGGCATTGAGGGCAGCGAGAAGCCCGAGGAGGACCGCGACGCGATGCGGGCGCGGCTGGAGAAGCTGTTTCTGTCGCTGGCCTGAGCCGTCGTGCCGCGTGGCGCACGGGCCGTCCTGGCACCCGGCTCATACGACCGCGTCGGCCAGCATGAACACGGCCACCGCCAGCAGCACCACCGCGAAGAGGCGCTGGAGCACACCCCCGGACACCCGTCCGCTCAGCCGTTTCCCGTCCCACGCGCCGAGGACGGCCGCTCCGGCGAACGGGGCGATCACAGCCCAGTCGAGCCCGCCCGCCGTGCCCGCCCGGCCCGCGAGCGCGGCCAGCGAGTTGACCGAGATGACCAGCAGGCTGGTGCCCACCGCGACCCGCATCCGCAGGCCGAGGACGCCCACCAGCGCGGGTACGGCGAGGAAGCCGCCGCCGACGCCGAGGAACCCGGTGACCGCGCCGAGCCCGGCGCCGGCTGCGGCGGCTCGTGCGGGCCGTAGGGGTCGGCCGCCGTCGACGGTGGCCGGCCGGCGGAGCATCCGCAGCGCGGCCAGCAGCGCGAGAAGAGCGAAGACGGCGGTCAGCACGGCCCCGGGGACGTCGGCGGCGAGAACCGCGGTGACCATGGCCGGGACGATCCCCGCGAGGGCGAAGAGGCTTCCCGTACGCCAGCGGACGTTGCCCTCGCGGGCGTGTGCGACCAGGCCGGTGACGGAGGTGACGGTGACGATGAGCAGGCTCGCGGTGGTGGCCGCGACCGGGGTGAAGCCGAGCAGGTAGATCAGGGCGGGGACGGCCAGGACGCTGCCACCGCCGCCGAGCGCCCCGAGCGCCAGCCCGACGACTCCGCCGGCGGCCAGGGCGAGGAGCAGGACACTCACGCGATCGAGCCGCCGTCACCGCGCCGGTCGACGACCGGGAGCCCGGCCTCGGCCCAGGCCCGCATCCCGCCGATCACATCGACGGCGTCCACACCGCGCCGTACGAGGATCTCGGCCGCCCGACGGGACCGGTTGCCGGAACGGCAGATGACAACGGGCGGGCGGCCGTGGGCGGTTGACGGCAGCTCGGCGCCTGCGGTGAGCGCCGCCAGCGTGAGGTGGACGGCGTGCGGCGCGTGTCCGGCGTTCCACTCGTCGGGTTCCCGGACGTCCAGCAGGACGGCGTCGCCGTCGGGGGCCGTGCGCGCGGCCGCTTCCCGGACGTCGACCCGGCCGGGGCCACGTCGGAACAGAACCATGGGTCACTCCTCGTCGTTGGTGCGGACCGGTGCCCGGCGCTCAGCCGGTGGTGACGGTGAGCCCCGCCTCGACGGCGGCGGCGAAGCCGTCGTCCACGGCGACCACCTCACGGCCTGCGGCGTCGAGAAGGGAGGCGGCGATGGCCGCGCGCATGCCGCCCGCGCAGTGCACCCACACCTCGCCCTCGGGAACCTCGTCGAGCCGCCTGTACAGCTGGTGGATCGGGATGTGCACCGACCCCGCGACATGGCCGCCCGCGCGCTCGGAGTCCCGTCGGACGTCGAGCACGACCACGTCGGCCTCGCGCTTGGCCAGGCCGGCGAAGGTCGCGCGCGGGAAGAAGGCGAGCGACTCACCCTCCCGGATCCACTCGGCGGGCTCACCGACGGCCGCGGCAGCCGGGCGGTCGATGCCGACCCGCACCAACTCGCGCTGAGCCGCGGCGAGTTGCTCGGGCGACCCGGCGAGCAGGGTCACCGGCTCGCCCCACGGGATCATCCAGGCCAGATACGTGGCGACCTGGCCCTCGGCCTCGAAGTTGAAGGCCCCCGCCACATGCCCCTCGGCGAAGGCGACACGGCTTCGCAGGTCCACCACCCACTCCCCGGCGGCCAGCCGGGCGGCGATCGCCTGGGCGTCGGCGACCGCGGGCGGTGTCAGGTCGACCTGCGCGGGGCCCGCGGCATTGGCCGGGGCCATGTGGGCGTAGTACGCGGGCACGTCGTCGAGACCGGCCAGCAGTTCGGCGACGAAGGTGTCCACGTCCTGCAGAAGTGCCGCGTTGACCGACTTCTCCTTGCCGATCGTGGTGGCCTCGCCCTCGGCCTGCCCCACGGAACAGAAGCTGCCGAAGCCGTGGGTGGGCAACACCGCCGTCTCGTCGGGCAGTTCCTCGGCGAGCCGGTGCGCGGAGGCGTACTGGGCGCGCGCCAGCCGCTCGGTGAGCCGCGGCTCGACGAGGTCGGGGCGGCCGACCGAGCCCAGCAGCAGGGACCCGCCGGTGAAGACCGCCGCAGCGGCGCCGTTCTCCTGAAGCGCGTACGAGGTGTGGTGCGGGGTGTGGCCGGGGGTGGCGATGGCCCGCAGGGTCAGACCGGAGTCGACCTCCACGGTGTCGCCGTCGTGCACCGCGACCCGCTCGAAGGACACGCTCGCCCCGGCCGGTACGAGGTAGACGGCACCGCTGACCCGGGCGAGCTCCAGGCCCCCGGTGACGTAGTCGTTGTGGATGTGCGTCTCGACGACGTGCGAGATCCGCACGCCGCGCCGCGCCGCCGCCGCGATCACCTGGTCGATGTCTCTGGGCGGGTCCACGGCCACGGCCGTCCGCGCGCCGCCGGCGAGGTAGCTGCGGTTGCCGAGCCCCGCCAGCTCGATGGTGTCGACGAAGAACACTTGGCACTCCTTTCACGGGATAATTACCCCGGGGGGTATACGGAAGACCCTAGCACGAGTACCCCCGGGGGTATTTACATGAGTCCGAGTTCCCAGAAAGCACGGCGTCAGACGTGGGTACCGAGTCCGGGTGGGCAGGACGTGCGTCGTGCGGGCCCCGGCCGCCGGAGGCGCCACCGAGGATCACCGTTCTCGCAGGTAGGGCGTACGGGTCGGGGCACGGGGCCGGTAGGCTGGGGCGGCTGCGGCTCCCCCACCATCACCCGTTCACGCGCGGTGAGTTACGGCCTGCAGCCGTCGATACGTCTCACGGCATGAGGGTGATAGACAGGTGCTGATCGCGGGCCGGTACCAACTGCACGACGCCATCGGGCGGGGCGCGATGGGCGAGGTCTGGAGGGGGTACGACGAGACGCTCGCCAGAGCGGTGGCCGTCAAGCTCCTGCTCCCCCAGGACTCCGACCCCACCGCCGCCTCGCGCTTCCGTCTGGAGGCGCAGACGGCCGGCCGGCTCAACCACCCGCATGTGGTGGGCGTGCTGGACTTCGGCGCGTTCGAGGACCGGCTCTTCCTGGTCATGGAACTCGTCGAGGGCCCCAGCCTCGCCCGTGTCCTCTCCGGTTCCGGCCCGCTGCCCGCCGACCGGGTGGCCCAGATCGCCGCCCAGGCCGCCGCCGGGCTCGCCGCCGCCCATCGGCAGGGCATCGTGCACCGGGACATCAAGCCCGCCAACCTCCTGCTGGACGCCGACGGCACCCTCAAGATCGGGGACTTCGGCATCGCCCGCTTCCTCGACGACCCCGGCGCCGCCCTCACCGCCACGGGGCAGATCGTCGGCACCAGCCTGTACCTGGCGCCCGAACGTGCCCTGGGGCAGACCGCGGGGCCCGCCTCCGACCTGTACTCCCTCGGCTGTGTGCTCTACCAGCTCCTCACCGGTCTCCCGCCGTTCCATGCCGACACGGCCGTGGCGATCCTGCATCAGCACCTCGACGCGGCCCCCGTACCGCCCCGCGAGCTGAGTGTCGCCCTCCCGCCCGCCTTCGAGAACTACCTCCTCGGTCTCCTCGCCAAGCAGCCCGAGAACCGGCCCACCGCCGACCAGGCCGCCGACTGGTTCGCCTCCGGCTCCTGGCAGGGCCGCCCTCAGCCCCTGCCCGACGCCACACCGGCGCCCCGGCAACAGGCTGTGACTTCCGCGCCTCCTGTGCCTCCCGCGTCGCCCCCTGTGGCTCCTGTGGCTCCTGTGGCTCCGGGCGGGACCGGCCCCGCGACCACGTACGTCCTGCCCACGAGCCACTCCCACCGAGGTGTACGGCGCCGGAGCGGGCCGGAAGTCCGCAGGCTCGGCGCCCACCAGAAGAAAGCGGCGGGCGTGGTCGCCGGTGTGGTGCTCTTCGTGGGCGCGATGCTCGTCGGCATGCTCGTGTTCGCGCCCGACCGCAGTTCGGCGGAGGTCACGCCGACCGAACCGAGCGGCACGGCCACCGCCCCCGCCACGGAACCGGCCTCCCCCACCCCTGCGGAACCCTCGACCGCCGCCCCGGTCGATACCCAGGAGACGCAGAACACGCAGGAGAAGACCGACGACGGCAAGGAGGCGGAGAAACAGCGGAAGGACAGGGAGCGGGACAGGGAGCGGGACCAGGACGACGAAGAGGAAGAAGACGACTGATTCCATCGGCACCCGTGCCGTATCAGCCGGCGGTCTGGCCCCACTGTGTGTCGATGCGCTCCCATTCCTCGTCCCACCGCGCCATGCGCTTGCGCTCCAGGCATCCGCGTACGCCCTGTGCCGAGACCCATACGGCGCCGCACACGGTGGCCGTGGCCAGCACGCCGAGCAGGGAGGACTCCAGGAACGCCTCCGTGGGGCCGAGGGGCGGCGCGGTCAGGGTGCCGTGACCGTCGGTCCACACCGTGACGCGGTCCCCGGCCCGAGTGTCGCCCGCCGCCAGGGTGCGGTTCGTGTATTTCGTGCCGTCGGTCGCCGTCCACCGGACCGTGACCCAGACCCGCTCGTCGGAAATCGCCTGTTCGGACTCGGCGTCCTTGGGGCCCTCGACGACGGTCGCGGCGATCTGCTGACGATCGACGCGCTGCTGCGCGAAGCTCCGGTCGGCCGCGATGCCCGACACCACCCCGGCGAGGACGCCGCCCACGAGGGCCAGGGTCCAGGCGGCGAGCAGGACCCAGGCCTCCACCAGGTCGAGGGGCCTCCTGAGCGGACTGCGCCGCCACCTCCACCGTCTCACTCTGGTGGGATGTGTCATCCCCTGTTTCTCCGCCATCGGCCGACACCCCCATCACGAGCACCAACCGCCCTCTTCCAGTGTGCGCCTGGAGGGGCGGTCGTGCTGGGTGCCGTATGTCCCGGTGTGCGGACCCCGGCGGCCCGGGCGGTCAGGTGAGGGGCAGACCCGTGTAGTTCTCCGCCAGTTCCGCCGCCGCGTGCTCCGAGGTGGCGATGCGGTCGAGCTGGGAGAGCTGGAGCTTCGTCTCGAAGGGGGACTGTTCGGGGGCGGCATGGAGGGTGGTGGTCATGAAGTACGAGAAGTGCTCAGCCCGCCACACACGGCGCAGGCAGGTGTCGGAGTAGGCGTCGAGCAGGGCGGCCGAGCCGGTCTCCTTCAGGTGGGCGAAGGCGCGGGCCAGGACGATGACGTCGGTGGCGGCCAGGTTGAGGCCCTTGGCGCCGGTGGGCGGCACGATGTGGGCGGCGTCCCCGGCCAGGAAGACGCGGCCGTACCGCATGGGCTCCGTGACGTGGCTGCGCATCGGCAGGACCGACTTGGCGGTGACGGTGCCGCGCCCCAGCCGCCAGTCGGCGTTCGCGTCGAGGGCGAGGCGGGCGTCCAGCTCGTCCCAGATCCGCCCGTCCGGCCAGTCGGCGGGGTCGGTGCCGTTCGGGACCTGGAGGTAGAGCCGGCTGACGGACTCGGAACGCATGCTGGCCAGGGCGAAGCCGCGCTCGGAGTGGGCATAGATCAGCTCGTCGTAGACCGGCGGGGCGTCGGCGAGGATGCCCAGCCAGGAGTACGGGTATGTCCGCCCGTACGTCGTCCGCACGCCCTCGGGGATCGCCTGGCGGGCCACGCCGTGGAAACCGTCGCAGCCGACCACGTAGTCGCAGGTCAGGGTCTGCTCGCGGCCCTCGTGGGTGTAGCGGATGGACGGGTGGTCCGTGTCTGCTCCCTCGACGGCGTGCACCTCGGCCTCGAAGTGCAGCGGTCCGCCGTCGGTGAGCTGGAGGGCGATGAGATCCTTGACGACCTCGGTCTGGGCGTAGACCCACACCCGGCGCCCGCCGGTCAGCACGGGGAAGTCGACCCGGTGGGCGCGGCGGCCGAAGCGCAGCTCGATGCCGTCGTGGGGCATGCCCTCGCGGTCCAGCCGCTCCCCCGCGCCCGCGGCGCGCAGGACGTCCACGGTGGCCTGCTCCAGGATTCCGGCGCGCTGCCGCTGCTCGACGTACGCCCGGTCGCGGCGCTCCAGGACCACGCTGTCGATCCCGGCGTTGTGCAGCAGCCGGGCGAGCAGGAGCCCGGAGGGGCCGCCGCCGATGATGCCGACGGTGGTGTGCATGAGTTCTCCTCGTCGTCGAGGACGGGCCCGCGTCCCCTGGTCCTCCGGGGAGCGGGCCTGTGCGCTGAGCCTGGCTTGTTCGTCTGGTGAAATTCTCTTCACTTTTACGTGCCGAGTCTGCTCCCGCCCGCTCTCCCTGTCAACGGTCGCCCTTCAGGAAGTGGAAGCCGGGCCGGGGATGCATCAGGAAGTCGTGGTGGGAGATGTTCCAGGCGTACGCGCCCGCCAGGGCGAACGCCACCCGGTCCCCGGCCCGCAGGCCCGGTGCGTGGACGTGCCGGGCGAGGAGATCCTTCGGAGTGCACAGCTGGCCGGTGAGGGTGACGTACTCCCCGTCGGCGGCCGGGCGCGGCCACGGGTGGGGCCAGTCCGCCACGGGCAGGACCGCGCAGGGCTGGTCGTGCCCCTTGGTGGCCGGGGTGCGCAGATGGTGGGTGCCGCCGCGGACCACGGCGAACTCCTCCCCGTGGCTGCGCTTCACGTCCAGCACCTCGGTGACGTACCAGCCGCAGTACGCGGTCAGCGCCCGGCCCGGTTCCACACGCAGCGTCAGTTCCGGGTGCTCGTCGGTGAGTTGGGCGAGGCCCGCGCCATAGGTGCGCCAGTCGAAGCGGCTCTCGGGGTGGGCGTAGTCGACGGTCATGCCACCGCCGACGTTGACCTCGGCGAGCGGCACGCGCAGCCCGGTGGCCCAGTCCACGATCGAGCGGGCCACCGCCAGTTGTTCCGGGGCGTCGAGGCCGCTGGCCAAGTGGGTGTGGATGCCGCGGAGTTCGAGGTCCGGGTGCGTGCCGTCGGTGAGCGAGCGGAGCACCGACGCGGCCCGGGACGGGTCGAGGCCGAAAGGTGCGGGGCGGCCGCCCATCGCCAGGGAGCTGCCCGTGAGCGAGCCGTCGGTCACGGTGAGGTTGAAGCGCGGCAGGACCGCCACGCGCCGGCCCGGGACGACCCGCCGCGCGAGTTCGGCCAGCATGCGCAGTTCGTGCTCGCTCTCCACGTGGAAGCGGTCCACGCCCCGGTCCAGGGCGGTCCTGATCTCGTCCGGGGTCTTGCCCGGACCGCCGAACGCCAGCGGGCGGCCCGGCACCGCCTTGGCGACATGTGTGAGTTCGCCCCCGGACGACACCTCGTAGCCGTCGACATGCGGGCCGAGCGCGGTCAGGATCTCCGGCTCGGGGTTGGCCTTGGCCGCGTAGTACAGCTCGACCCGTGGCGGCAGGGCGGAGCGGACGAACGCGGCGTGCTCCGCCAGAGCCGTCATGTCGTAGACGTACGCGGGGAGTTCGTCCGGCGGCAGGGACAGGACACGGTCGCGGACGGCGGGCGTGAGGTGGGTCATCGGGTACTCCAGCGCAGGATGTCCTCGGCGAGCGGGGAGGGCAGGCGGACGTATCCGGCCTCGCGGTCGGCCTTGCGTTCCCAGCGGGTCAGGAGGTTGGCCTTGGCGGGCAGGGGGACTCCGGCGAGCAGAGCGGCGAGACGGGGCGGACAGCCCTCGTGGGTGGCGTACGTCTGGAGGGTGGCGCGGACGCGGGCCCACAGCTCGGCCTCGGTCTGCGGGTGCAGGTCGGCTATCGCGGCGAGGAGTTCGGCGATGTGGTTGACGAACAGGCAGTACACGACGCGGTCCCAGCCACGCTGGGCGTCGTACGCCATCGGGCCCGCGACCTCGGGCGGCAGGGCGGCGAGGGTGTCGGTGTGGTGGTCGGGGACGAGCTTGGTGCCCTCCAGGTCGCGGAAGAGGACCTGGGCGGGCATGCCGTCGGCATCGACGCAGATCAGCACGTTCTGGAGGTGGGGTTCGAGGACCAGGCCGTGGTCGAAGTAGGCGGCCAGGACGGGCGGGACGAGCAGCCTGAGGTACGCCGACCACCAGTCGACGGCGGTCTGCGGGCACGCTCCCGCGAGCAGGTGGGAGATGTGCGCGGGGCCGGTCGGGTACTCGTCGGCGACGGCGGCCGCGAGCAGCGGGGTCGTGCCGGGCAGCAGCCGCTGGGACAGGCCCTCGCGGACAATCACCCCGAAGCCCTCCAGCAGGGCGCGGTCGGGTGTGCCGTCGGGGCCGGGGAGGGCGAGGCTGCGGTAGGCGGGTTCGCGGAGCATGGCGCTGCCGGGGAAGCGGTCCTCCAGGTCGGCCAGCGTCGGGGCGAGGGCGCGGGAGAGGGCGACGGCGCCGGAGAGTTCGTAACTGGCGTTCTTGCGCAGGCAGTTGGTGATGCGGACGTTCAGGCTGAACTTCAGGAAGGTGTCGCCGTCGAAGAGGGTGCGCACGGAGGCGGTGGCGGCGAAGGGCCCTCCGCCGGGGCCGAGGTCGAGGATGTCGCCACGGCCGAGGGCGTCGCGCAGGGCCGGGTGGTCGCGCAGCATCGTGTACTGCCAGGGGTGCGTGGGCAGCGGTCGGTAGCCCTCGGGGATGTCCCGGTGCCCCCGGTCGAGGACGGCGGCGGCGCCCGGTTCGGCCGTCTCCTCGGCGATGAGGTGTTCGCGCACGGCGAGGTGGCGCAGCGGGAACGAGGCCCCGGCCTCCGGCGCGTACGCCCGCCACGCGTCCGCGTCGCCCGTGCGGGCCTTGGGCGTGGGGTGGAAGCGGTGCCCGAAGAGCAGCGACTGTTCGGAGGCGAGGTAGTCGAGGCACTCCGCACGGGTCGCGGTCTCCCGGTCGGTGAGGGCGGCGGAGACGGTCCGGTGGCTGGAGTCGATCTGGTCCAGGAACTCGTCGTTGCGTACGCCCGTACGGAGGAACAGCTCGTCGTGCGTGTACGCGGCGAGGCGGCGCCAGTCGGCCTGGGTCCAGCCGCTGTCGGTCTGCTCGTGCACCGGGCCGGTGAAGCGGTGGGCGCCGAGCAGGGACGTACGGCGCAGGGCGACGCGCAGCAGCACTCCGCGGCGGGGCAGGCGGAGCATGAGGTGGCCGTCGGTGACGGCGGTCTGGCGCTCGGGGCCGGACACCTCGCGCAGCAGGCAGTTGAGGAGGGTGTGGGCCACGGCCTCGTCGGCGGTGGGGAGTCGATCGGTACCGAGCGAGTCGGTGAGCGGGGACATCAGCGGCTCCAGCGGGGGTTCAGAGCGGGGGTGATGGTCGCGAGGACGGTGAGCGCGGCGGCGCCACCGCCGATGAACACGGGTGCGGTCGGCCCGAAGCGCGCGCTGCCCACGGCGGCGGCCACTCCGGCGGCGACGGCGCCGGCCTTGGAGAAGAACTCCAGCGAGCCGAACAGCCCGCCGGGGGCCCGGCCCTGGGCGCATTCAGCGGCCAGGACCGACAGCCCGACCATGCCGAACGTGAGGCCCACGCCGAGCAGCAGCCGGGCGCCGATCAGGGCGGGCAGCGAGTCCGCCGGTCCGTGTCCGGCCAGGCCGAGGGCTATGCCGGCGAAGCCCAGGGCCATGCCAAGGCGGGGGCGCTCGCGTATCAGGCGGTGCACGGCCATGGCGGACGCCAGGTAGCACAGGTGCGGTACGGCGAAGAGCACTCCGGCGAGCAGGGGCGAGGCGCCCGGCAGTCGTTCCTCGACCAGGGAGATCAGGTAGGGGAAGGAGACGACGGTGGAGAAGACGAAGGCGAACTCCAGGGCGTACAGGGTGCGAAGAGAGCCCGTCGGGACCTGGACGTCCTCCGTCTCCCTCACCTCCGGTTCCGCCTCCGCCGGTTCGGGCAGGGCCACCAGCAACAGGGCCGCGGCCAGCGGGAGGAGGGCCAGCAGTGCGTACTGGCGGTGCGGCGACAGCCACGGCGAGAGGGCGCCGACGACGATCGGGGCGACGACGAGGGCGGCTCGTGCGCTGCCCTGCATGACGGTGAGCGCCTTGGACAGGTGCGGTCCTTCGAGCGCGGCACCGAGATAACCGTTGGAGGCCGCGAACGTGCCGCCGAGGATGCCCTGGAGTATCAGGGCCGCGGTGAATGCGGCGAGCGAGTCGGCCCACCCCGCGAGCAGGAAGGACACGGCCAGCCCCAACTGGGCGCGCAGGAGGAGCCGTTTCCGGCCGAAGCGGTCGGCGAGCCGTCCCCACAGCGGGGCGGCGAGCGCGCCGAACACGGTGGGCACGACGTACAGGACCCCCGCCCAGCGGGCCGTCCGGTCGCCCAGTTCCGGCAGGATCCCGGTCAGATACGGCGGCAGTCCCAGCGCGGCGAAGGACGCCACGAAGTAGCAGCCCGCCACGGCGCGCACCTCACGTCGCCCGAACGCGGGGCGCGGCAGCCGCAGGGTCCCGGCGCTCATGCCGCCTCCCGTTTCGGCAGCAGGTCGTTCAGGAGGTAGTTCGGGCCGGTCGTGTAGTGCTTGTTGACATCGGCCGCTCCCGACCGTTCCTTGCTGAGCAGGGTCCCGGCGGTCACCATCGCCTTCACCGGCAGCCGGGGGGCGTCCAGCACGCGGTCGCGCAGAACGGCACCCGCGTCCCCGCCGAGCCGTTCGACGGCCTCCGAGAGCCGGTCCCGTACGAGTCCCAGCAGTGTCGGCAGCGAGGCCCGTCCGTGCCGGGCGAGCCCGAACGCGTAGGCGCCCGCGCACAGATGGACGGTGATGGTGGCGAACAGGTCGGCGACCGGGCCGTCGTCGGAGCAGAAGGTCCGCGTGTCGTCGAAGTCCCACGGCCCGTCCAGCTCACCGGCCAGTCGTACGGTGTTGACGCGCGGCCCGTCGTTGTCCTTGAGCAGGAGCCGGGGGCCATCGTCGGGCCCCAGCACGAGCGAGAGGTTCTGCTGGTGCGACTCCAGCCCGATGCCGTACCCGAAGAGCGTGGTCTGCCAGTCGAACAGCAGGGTCAGACAGGCGTCGAGCAGTGCGAGCACGTCCCCGCCGTGGAAGCGGTCGGCGAGGCGGTCGACGACCAGTCCCCCGCCGGGCGCCTCGGCGAGCAGCGCGGCCAGCGGTACAACCGCCGAGTCCTCCAGCCCTCGCGGGTAACGCCGGCACAGCACGGCCAGCAGCTCGTGTCCCGCGTGTGCGTACACGGTCTCGTCGGCGTGCAGCACGGTCTCCCGGAACCGGGGTTCACGGTCGATCACCGCCTCCAGCAGCCGCTGCCCCGCCGCGCCGTCGACGAGGGTGCCGGGCTTGATGGAGCGTCTGTTGCGCAGCCCCAACGTGGCGGTGGCCAGGGGAAGTTTGAGGTGCAGGGCCGGGTCGGCGGCCGGCGCGACCGTGCGCATGGACAGGGTGGGGACGACTTCGACGAACGCGCGCTCGGCCAGCACCGCGTGCTCCGCCAGCCCGGTGTCGCGCAGTGCCCCGTCGAGCGGCGCGCCGACGGTCAACGGGTGCACGGGCAGGGCGACATGCGTGCGGTCGAGCTCCGTCAGGCCGAGGACCGCGGGTGTGGGCCAGTGATCCGGGAGGCTCCCCGCGACGGTGACCGCCTCCCTCGGCACGGCGAGCCAGCGCAGGGCGAAGCGTGGGTGGAACTCGGGTGCGTACGCGCGCAGTTGACCCTCGTCGAGCCCGGCGCGCCCGCGTGCGGTGGGGTACACCGGGTGGTCGAGCCGCGCGGCGAGGGCGTCGTACGCCAGGGCGCCGGCCATCCCCGTCCACCGGGCCGGGTCGGCGCCGTAGCGGTCGGCCAGCCTGCTGCGCACCGCCTCCCCCGTCCGGGCGTGCAGCCGCATGGTGGCGAGGGTCTGGCGGCACTCCTCGGCGAAGGCGTCGAATCCGGCGCGGTCGAGCGGGTCGGCCAGGGCCCGCAGCTCGGCGAGGACCGACTCGCAACGGGTCGACTCGGCGCCGTCCGATTCCCGTACGAGCAGGGGCAGCCGGGCCGCGTACGCGCACTGGAACCCGTCCTCGGCGACGGGCAGGAGCAGCGCGTCGGTCTCGGTGGGCAGCCGCAGCCAGGTGCCGTCCGGCCGGTGCACGAGCTCGCCGCGCGTGCGCAGGCCGACCACATCTTCACGGAGCAGGGTGCTGAGCACCCGGAGCAGCAGCTCGGCCTCCGTCGTCACGGCTGGATCACCCACCGCTGGGCGGCGAGGAACTCGGCCGTCGCCCGGTCCACGGCCTCCTGTTCGGTGCCGACGGCGCGCAGGACGCCGAGGTAGTCCCGGTTGGTCATGTACAGCTCGTGCCGCTCGCCGGTCTGGCGGAGCGGACGGTACGTCAACCGCACGCGGTCCACGGCCAGTTCGGTGGCGGCAGGCGCTTCGGTGAGCGTCCCGGCGCGCTCGGCGCACGGGTACTCCAGACGGGCGGCCCCGTCGCGTCTCGCGCCCAGGTCGGCTGGAAGTGGTTCGCCCAGGTGGGTGCGGAGGATGTGGTCGAAGAGCGGGATCTCCAGGAGCTGGGCGAGCAGCAGGTCGCACTGGTCGCCGATGGCCCGGTAGTTGACCTCGATGATCCGCGCCCGGCCTTCGTGCACGACGAACTCGGTGTGGCAGGCGCCGAACCCGACGCCCAGCGCGTCGAGTTGGGCCAGGATCTGGTCGAGGACCGGTTCGGGATGGGCCGGGACGAAGGTCAGCCGCTCCTCGATGAAGTACGGGGGCGGGGACAGCTCGGTGTGGAAGCCGCCCAGGACATGGCGGACGCGGCCGTCGCCGAGGGTCTCCAGGGTGTGGAGCTCGCCGGGGAGGTACTCCTCGACGACGAGCGTGGCCCCGGGGCGGCGGTCCAGGATCTCCTTGGTGCGGGCCAGGAGTTCGTCGGGCCCGGCGACGAGCACGACGTCCTCGCTGGCCACGCCCTCACGGGGCTTGACGACACAGGGGTACGGAGCGTCGTCGAGGGCGGCCGGTTCCGTCAGCTCGGCCGACCAGACGGTGTCGACGCCGGCCGCGGCGAGGCGGCGGCGCATCTCGGCCTTGTCCTTGGTGCGCAGGGTGGCCCGCCAGTCCTTGGCGGGGAGCCCGAAGTAGTGGGCGGCCAGGGCGGCCTGGGTCTGGAGGTGGTCGCTGTTGGTGAAGACCGCGTCGGGGGTGTGGTGGGTCGAGATCCGGGTGATGACGGCGCGGTGGTCGCGTACGTCGCACTCCAGGATCTCCGCGTCCGGGCAGGTGCGCCGGTGGGTGTCGGGCTGGTCGGTGAGGACGGTCACGTCCAGGCCGAGCCGGGCGGCGGCGGGCAGGAAGCCCTCGGTGACGGAGTCCGTGGGGTTCAGGGCAAGCAGGTACAGGCGCATGGGGGGTGCACAACTTCCGCTGGCGGGTGGGGGTTCGGGGGCGGGCCGCAGGTGGCGGGCGGCCCGCCCCCGGTGACTGCCGGGGTTACTCCTTCGGCAGCTCGACGCCGGTGGCCTCGGCCACGTCGGCGAGCATCTCCCCGGCGGCCTGGACGCCGATGCCGGACATCCAGATCTCGTCCGCGACCTCGTAGACCTTGCCGTCCTTGACGGCGGGCAGGTCCTTCCACACCGGGTTGGAGGTGACCTGCTTCTGCTGGGTCTTGTCCGGGGTGTCGGCGGTGGTGACGAAGATCAGGTCGGCGTCGGCCTGGTCGATCTCCTCCGGGCTGACGTCCTTCATCGTCACGGCCGGGTCGTCCGAGATCTGCGAGTCGGGGCGCTCAAGGCCGATGTCCTCAAGGACGACACCGCTGTAGGAGTTGGTCTGGTAGAGGCGGGTCGGACCGGCGACGAAGCGGACCACGGACGCGGTCGGCATGGTGCCGTCGTACTTCTCCGCGATGGCCTCACCGAGCGCCTGGGCGCGCGTCTCGTACTCCTTGAGCTTGGCCGCGGCCTCCTGCTCCAGGCCCAGCGCCTCGGCGTGGACCTCCAGGTTCTCCTTCCACACACCGCCGGTGGTCTCGGTGAACACGGTCGGGGCGATGGCGCTGAGCTTGTCGTAGATCTTTTCGTGGCGGACCTTGGACGACAGGATCACATCGGGCTTGAGGGAGGCGATGAGTTCGAGGTTCGGCTCCAGCAGCGGGCCGACGTCCTCGGTGTCCTTCAGCTCGCCTTCGAGGTACGTCGGAAAGCCGCCTTCGGTCTTGAAGTGCGGGGCGACCGCGCCGACCGGGTCGATGCCGAGCAGGGTGACGTCGTCCAGTTCGCCGGTGTCGAGCACGACGACGCGCTGCGGCTGGGACGGGATCTCGACGTCACCCATCACGGTCGTGAGGGTGCGCGGGAAACCGGCGGTCTCGGCACCGGCGTTCGCGGTGTCGCTCTCGGTGGACGACGACTCGCCGCCACAGGCGGCGAGGACCGCGGTACCGAGGACGACGGCGAGGAGTACGGCCATCAGGCGGCCGATTCCGCGCAGGGGAGATCTCATGAGCATGAGGAGGTCTTTCGTGTCGGCGTACGGATGTACGGAGCGAGCGGAGAGAGCGGTCAGGCGGGCGCGACGGTGTGCCGGGCCGCGCTGCTTTTGGGGACCACCAGCGGTGTGCCGGTCTCCGGGTCGGGGATGACCCGGCAGTCCACGTCGAACACGGATCTGACCAGGTCCGCGTCGAGCACCTCGGCCGGCGGTCCGGCGGCGGCGAGGCGGCCGTCCTTGAGCACGACCATGTGGTCGGCGTAGCGGGCGGCCTGTCCGAGGTCGTGCAGCACCATCACCACGGTGCGGCCCGCCTCGGCGTGCAGGGCGGCGACCAGGTCGAGGACGTCGAGCTGGTGCCGCAAGTCGAGGAAGGTGGTGGGTTCGTCGAGCAGGAGCAGATCGGTGTCCTGCGCCAACGCCAGGGCGATCCAGGCGCGTTGGCGCTGGCCGCCGGAGAGCCGGTCGACGGGCTGGTCGCGCAGCGCCGCGGTGCCGGTGCGCTCCAGGGCCGCGTCCACCGCCTGCTGGTCCGCCGCCGACCAGGGGCTCAGCAGCCGCTGGTGCGGGTACCGGCCCAGTCGTACGAGCGCCTCGACGGTGATCGCCTCCGGGGTGACCGGCTGCTGCGGGAGCAGGCCCATACGGCGGGCCAGCGCGCGGGCGGGCATGCGGTGGATGTCGGCGCCGTCCAGGGCGACGGTTCCGGCGGCCGGGGCGAGGAGCCTGGTCAGGCCTCTCAACAGGGTTGACTTGCCGCAGGCGTTGGGGCCGACGATGGCGGTGACGGCGCCGCCGGGCAGGGTGAGGTCGAGTCCGCCGACCACGAGCCGGTCGCCGTAGCGCAGATCGAGTCCGCGCGTGGAGAGCTGGTTGGTGGTGGTCATGCGTGACTCCTGTGGACGGGCTTGCTCTGACGGAACATCAGCACCAGCAGCCAGGGGGCGCCGAGCGTGGCGGTCACGGCCCCGACGGGCAGGCCGTCGACCGGCAGCAGGTGCTGGACCACCAGGTCGGAGGCGAGCAGCAGGACGGCTCCGGTGATACCGGCCAGGGCGAGGGTCCCGGCGGTGGGCGGGCCGGTGACGAACCGCACGATGTGCGGCACGGCGAGGGCGACGAAGGTGACGGGACCCGCGAGCGCGGCGGCCAGCGAGGCCAGTACGACGGCCAGGACCAGGAGTTGGAGCCGGGCGGCGGAGGTGTTGAGGCCGAGGGCGCCCGCCGAGTCGTCGCCCAGGTCGAGCACGGCCAGCCGCCGGTGCATCACGAACGCGGCGGCCAGCGCGAGCAGCATCGCCGCGCCCGCACCCCACACCTCGGTCCAGGTCCGCCCGTACACCGACCCGGTCGTCCACTGGAGCGCGGAGCCCGCGAGCTCGGCAGGGAAGCGCACGATCATCAGATTCACGGCGGCGGCGAGCCCCGCCTGCACGGCGAGCCCGGTGAGGATCAGCCGGGTGACCAAGACTCCGGAGCGCCAGGCGAACACCCCGAGCAGCAGCGCGGCGAGCAGACCGCCGGCCAGCGCCCCGACCGGGATCAGCGCCTGCGAGGCCCCCGCGGCGAGCAGCGCGACCGCGCCGAGCGAGGCCCCGCCCGTGACGCCCATGACGTCGGGGGACGCCAGGGGGTTGCGGAACAGCCGTTGCAGAACGCAGCCCGCCGCGCCGAGTCCGGCCCCGGCGACGATCGCAGCGAAGGCTCGGGGCGCCCGGAACTCCCGCACGACGAGCACGTCGCCCGGATCACCGAGGCCGAGCAGCGCGCGCAGCGCGACGGAGGCGGGCATCGGGATCGCCCCCGTCGACAGAGAGACGGCGAGGAGGACGAGAAGGGCGACGAGACCGACCGCGCCGTACGCGAGGAGGCGGCGCTGTCGGGGCGCCGGGCGCGCGTCGCTCCGTACGACCGCCGTGTAGGTCACGCTCATCGGGCCACCTTCCGGGCCAGCAGCGCCAGCAGGGGCGCGCCGAGGAAGGCGGTGACGATGCCGACCTCCAGCTCCGCGGGGCGGATGACGAGGCGTCCGAGCACGTCGGCCGCGAGCAGCAGGAGGGGTCCCGCGATCAGGCAGCCGGGCAGCAGCAGCCGGTGGTCGCCGCCGAGGAGCGGGCGGACGAGGTGGGGTGCGGCGAGCCCGATGAAGGCGACGGGGCCGGCCACGGCGACCGCGGAACCGGCGAGCAGGACGACCGCGACACCGCCGGCGAGCCGGATCCGGGCCACCGGCACGCCGAGGGCCTGGGCCGAATCGTCGCCCAGGGCAAGGGCGTTGAGGGCGGGTGCGACGGCCAGGGCGAGGATCAGGCCGAGTACGAGCGTGGGCAGTACCGGCCACAGAGCGTCCAGCGGGCGTCCGGCCACGGAGCCCGCAAGCCAGAAGCGGGCCTCGTCGAGGGTGCGCTGGTTGGCCAGCATCACCGCCGACGTCCAGGAGAACAGCACGAGTTGGAGGACGGTGCCGCCGAGGGCGAGCCGTACCGGGTCGATGTCCCCGGCGCGGCGCGCCAGCGCCTGCACGAAGAGCGCGGCGCCGACCGCACCGGCGAACGCGAACCCGACGTACTCGACCGGGTCGGTCAGCCGCAGCGCGAAGATGGCGACCACGACCGCGAAACCCGCACCGGCGTTGATTCCCAGCGTGGTCGGTGACGCGAGCGGATTACGCGTGATGCCCTGGGAGACCGCCCCCGCGACCCCGAGCGCGGCACCGACGGCCAGGCCGATGACCGTACGCGGCAGCCGCAGCCCGGTCACGACCAGCGCGTCCCGCCCCTGCCCGTGACCGGACAGGGCGTCGATCACGGTGGACAGGGGCACGGAGCGGGCGCCGAGCGCGAGGCTCAGCGCGGCACAGAGCGCCAGGGCTCCGATGCCGCCGAGGAAGAGGGGAATGTGCCGTAGGGCACGCGTGGGCACACCGGGAGGTGCGGCCCGTTCGGTCGCAGTCACGATCGGTGAGCTTAGGTTAGGCATGCTTTACTTTTCAATCAGCTAGTGGATCACTGTGATCAACGCCCCTTTCGATTACCGACAGGCAACCCCGCTGGTCATCGACATCTCCTAACCCCACCCATCGACACCCGCCCCCTTGGTCACCGGAAGTCGATCTTACGACTAAGGTAAGGCTTACCTCGCGAGCCCGCTTCGAACCCTCACGCTCTGGAGTTCCGATGACCGTGGCCCTGGACATCACACAGGCCGACATCGCACCGGCCGCCGCCACGACCGCGCCCGGACTCCTCGCCGACACCTATCGCCGTCTGGGCACCGTGTGCGAGGCGTTGTCCGTGCGGATCAGGCAACCTGGTCAAGTCGGATCAGATGCCGCTCTCTTGACGGAGAGTCAGGATGCGGTCGAGGCCTTCGTCGACGCCGAGGCCGCCCGTATCCAGGACCGCTACGACCACACGGCGCCCCGCCATGTCGCCGCCTCCCGCGCCCTCCACGACTACGCCTGGTCAATCGCTCTGCTGATGAGCGGGTCCTGGTATCTGGAGCGCAGGGTGCCGCGCATCGCCCCCGGGGAGGTACGGGTGGACCTGGCGACCGGCGCGTTCGAGATCACGCCCGGCTCGCGGCTGGCGTGCCGGCCGGACGACCCGGCCGCCACGCTGCCCGGTGTTCGCGCGGTCACCCAGGAGGAGGCTCTGCGCGCCGAGTTGAGGAGCGCGGTCGCCGATCACATGGGTCCGGTGCTGGCCGCGCTCGGCCCGTACGTGCGGCGCGGGCCACGCGCGCTCTGGGGCATGGTCGCCGACGACCTCGTCTCCGGTATCTGGTACCTGGGCCGCGTGCTGGGCGAGGAGACCGCCGCCGTACGCGCCGCGACGACGCTCCTGCCCTCCGCCCTGCCGCCCTTCCCCGGCGGCGCCGACTTCCGCACCCTGCGGACCGGTGACGGCCGGGAACACCCGACCCGCACCCGCATGGGCTGCTGCCTCTACTACACGATCCGCCCCGACGAGGCCTGCGCCACCTGCCCCCGCACCTGCGACGCGGAACGGCTGCGCCGTCTGGAGGGCTGAGCCGCCTGCTCCGCACACAGGAACACGGGAATCCACGGCGAGCACACACGTTCCGGAGTCGGCGACCGGTCGACGGGGGCGGATTGATCAGGCGTCCGGCTCCTCCCGCCGCATCGGCGGCTCGGCCGGGGTCGGCCGGACCGGGCCGAACAGCACGGTCCGGGCCACCCTCGGCGCGAACAGGGCGCTGAGCGGGGCGGTGAGGGAGAGCACGGACCGGAAGGCCCGGCCCACCACGGGGTCACCGGGGTAGCGCTCCTGGACGCGGCGCAGGTACCAGCCGGCGGCCCGGTCCGCGGCCCCCGTCGTGACCGCGTTGCCGATCGCGCCCGGCATCTTCTTGTCGGCCCCGGCCGAGATGTCCCAGGCCTGCCCGGAGGCGGCCAGCAGCGCCTGCTGCACGCGGCGCGTGGTCGGCGTGCGGCGCCGGTCGGCCAGCGCGTCCCGCAGGGCGACGGCGCTGATCGCGGCCACGGACATGCCCTGCCCGTAGATCGGGTTGAAGGTGCACACGGCGTCCCCGGTCGCCAGGAACCCGGCCGGGCGGCGGCCGGGCAGGTCGTAGCGGCGCCGTACGTTGGCGGTCTTCCGGAAGCCGAACGGCGGCGAGAGCGGCTCGGCGGAACGCAGCCACTCGTGCACGACGGGATGCGGCAGCCTCTTCGCGTACGCCACGAACTCCTCCTCGCCCGTGGGCGGTTCGTCGCCGCGCAGTCCGGAAAAGGTGGCCAGACAGGTGCCGTCCTCCAGGGGCAGGACGACGGCTCCGTAGGTCTGCGAGGGATCGGGGAGGATGAAGCAGCCGAGCGCTTCACGACCGATGGTCCCGCTCGTGTCGCGGTAGAGACGCGAACCGTACGCGAGCCCCGTCTCGATGGTCTCCTCGTGCGGGGCCTCCGCTCCGATCGCGGTGAGCCATCGCGGAGCCTTCGTGCCGCGCCCGGAGGCGTCCAGCACCAAGTCGGCTTCCAAGGGCCGCTCTTCCTTGCGCGCCCCTTCGCCCCGCTCCCGAAGCAGTACGCCCCGTACGCGCGAGGCGT
Organism: Streptomyces sp. NPDC002845; assembly: GCF_053591955.1. Classification (NCBI taxonomy): domain Bacteria; kingdom Bacillati; phylum Actinomycetota; class Actinomycetes; order Kitasatosporales; family Streptomycetaceae; genus Streptomyces; species Streptomyces sp. NPDC002845. The sequence goes on from NZ_JBSFUU010000011.1 coordinate 46,520, forward strand.
CCCCCAACAGCCCGACGACGTCCGTCGCTTCGGCCACCGTGATCGCGGGGTTGGCGAGCACGCGGTGCCGTACCAGCTGTTCGAGCTGTGCGCGTGAGCCGGTGCAGATGTGCGTCGTCGCCGGAAGACGCCGGAACCAGCGTCCGTTCTGCCACGCGACCAGGTCCGAGGGCAGGCCCACCTCGGGTGCGCCCGCCGCGCGCAACTCCTCCATGAATCCCGGCAACAGGGAGTCCAGCGCCTGTTGTCCGCCCTCCAGCAGGACGTGCAGATGACGGCCCTGCGGTACGCCCGGGCGCGGCTCCGGCCCGTCCGGGAACCGGTCGCGTTCGACGACCGTGACGCGATCGGCGTGATCGGCGAGGACGTGGGCGGCGAGCAGACCCGCGAGACTGCCCCCGATGACGACGGCATGACGTCCGCCCTGTGCGTCCTGTCCCCCGGAGCCCCAAGTGCTCGTTTCCTGCGCAGAGTTCACCGAGTCCGCTCCTCCTGGTCGGCATGCGGTCCAGGAGGACCAGTATCCCCGTCGGTGGAGGGAGGTTGATCGGTTTCCGGCCCTTCAGGGCTGGTTCGCGGTTCAGCCCTCGCGGTTCAGCCCTCGCGGTTCAGCCCTCGCGGTTCAGCCCTCGCGGTTCGGCGGTCTTCGTGGTTCCGCGGCCTTCGTGGTTCGGCCCCCTCGGCTCAGTCCTCGCGCCAACCGAGCTTGGTCAGCTGGTTCTTGGCGTCCTCAGCGACGTCCGGGTCGGCGACCACGTCGTAGCGGGCCGCCACGATCTGGCTGCGGGAGGCGAAGTCGCGGCGGCCACCGGTGAGGGCGTGGCCGACGAAGCCGAACAGCGCGCCGAAGACGGCGCCGTAGAGCAGACCGGCGAGCATCAGCACGACCACATGGGTGTCGCCGGCGGCGAACACGGCCAGCAGCAACCCGATGAGCAGGCCGAACCAGGCGCCCGTGCCCGCGCCTGCCAGCGCGGCGCGGCCGCGGGTGAGACGGCCGAGCACGGTCTCGACCATGCGCAGGTCCGAGCCGATGATCGTGGTGCGCTCCACGGGGAACCGGTTGTCGGAGAGGAAGTCGACGGCGCGCTGGGCGCCGACGTAGGTCGGGTAGGAGCCGACCACCGGACGGTCGACCGGCGCCGTGGGCACATGCTGGATCATTGAGGGGCTCCCTTCTCCTTCCAGCAGCCTGCTGTCACGCCGTACCCGCCGCAAGGCGAGCCACACCGAACGGGCGGCCCGCCGAGCCCTCGGCCTAGTGTCACGCTCCGCCTTCATAGGATGGTCATAAGCACCGGAGAGAGGGGACAGCCATGGGCGCTCCACGTCTGAGCAGCACACCATTGCCAGGGATCGGGGTCCGCTACGACATGACGACCAAGGAACATCGGCGTCTGTCGGTGGTCGCGCACCGCGACGGCGGGCGCACGCTCAGCGCGTACCGCAAGGACGATCCGGACGCCTGCGCGCTGTCGGTGCGGCTGACCGCCGACGAGGCGGCCACTCTGATCGACACGCTGATGCCCACGCACCACACCCCGAATCTGCTGTCCACGACCGGCCTGGGGCTGGTGGCCGAGCGGATCGAACTGTCCGCGGTCTCGCACTGGAACGGGCGCGTGCTCGGCGACACGCGGATGCGGACGGAGACCGGCGCATCCATCGTGGCGGTCCTGCGCCGCGCCGAGGCCATCCCCTCCCCCGGCCCCGACTTCCGGCTGGCCGGCGGGGACACCCTGATCGTGATCGGCACCCGCGAGGGTGTGGAGACGGCCGCCGCGATACTGGGCCGGGAGTGACCGCCGTGCACAACTCCGCGGTGTTCCTGATCGAGTTCGGCGGCATCATCCTCGGCCTGGGACTGCTGGGCCGCTTCGCCGGGCGGTTCCGGTTCTCGCCCATCCCGCTGTACCTGCTGGCGGGGCTGGCGTTCGGTGAGGGCGGGCTGCTGCCGCTCGGCGCGAGCGAGGAGTTCGTGGCGGTCGGCGCCGAGATCGGCGTCATCCTGCTGCTGCTCATGCTCGGCCTGGAGTACACCGCCAGCGACCTGGTCTCCAACCTCAAGACCCAGTATCCGGCCGGCCTGGTGGACGCCGCCCTCAACGCGCTGCCCGGTGCGGCGCTGGCCCTGCTGCTGGGCTGGGGCCCGATCGCCGCCGTCGTGCTGGCGGGGGTCACCTGGATCTCCTCCTCGGGCGTCATCGCCAAGGTCCTCGGCGACCTCGGGCGGCTCGGTAACCGCGAGACCCCGGCGATCCTGAGCATTCTGGTTCTGGAAGACCTGTCCATGGCCCTCTACCTGCCGATCCTCACCGCGCTGCTGGCCGGTGCCGGTCTGGCCGCGGGCAGTGTCACGCTGGCCATCGCGCTCGGCATGGCGGGGCTGGTCCTGTTCGTCGCCGTACGGTACGGGCGGCACATCTCCCGCTTCGTCTCCAGCGACGACCCCGAGAAACTCCTGCTGGTCGTCCTCGGCCTGACGCTGCTGGTCGCCGGGCTCGCCCAGCAGTTGCAGGTCTCCGCCGCCGTGGGCGCGTTCCTGGTGGGCATCGCGCTGTCCGGTGAGGTCGCCGAGGGTGCCCATACGCTGCTGGCCCCGCTGCGGGATCTGTTCGCCGCGGTGTTCTTCGTCTTCTTCGGTCTGCACACCGACCCTGCCAGCATTCCGCCGGTGCTGCTGCCCGCGCTCGCGCTGGCCGCCGTCACCGCTCTGACCAAGATCGCCACCGGGTACTGGGCCGCCCGCCGGGCCGGGATCGCGCCCCGGGGCCGCTGGCGGGCCGGTGGGGCCCTGGTCGCGCGCGGCGAGTTCTCCATCGTCATCGCCGGGCTCGCCGTCACCGCCGGCATCGAGCCCTCGCTCGGCCCGCTGGCGACGGCGTACGTCCTCAGCCTGGTCATCCTCGGCCCGCTCACCGCCCGCTGGACCGAGCCCCTCGCCACCCGCCTGGCCAGCCTGCGCCGCAAGCCGGCCGGCCTGTCGTCCGGAGCCGGTGCGGGGATGCCCCTGGAAACCCTGGACGACCAGGACAGCGTCCACCGGACCTGAGACGGGCCTGCGCGCTGTGCCGGGCCTGGAGCCCGGGCTTCCTGTGCCGAGCTTCAAGGCACAGGTCGTCGACGACTACGAAGTCACCCCGACGACCGGCTCACCCCGGGCAAGCCCGCGGACCTGACGCTGACCGCGGCCAAGGACGGCAGGCCGGTGGGCAACCTCCAGCCCCACCTGGGCCCGTACGGCCATCCGGTCGCCCTGCGCGCCGGTGACCTCGCTACCCGCACGTCCACCCGAACGGCGGGCCCTGCGGCGGAAAGACCCGGCCCGGCCGCCCCCGAGGCCTCCTTCGGCGCGACGGCCCCCGGGCAGATCACATGTAGGCAGAGATCACGGCAGTGCCCGCAGCACGGCGGGCTCCGAGCGAACGCGCACAACGCAAGCGGGGCGGGGCCACATCGGCCCCGCCCCTCCAGGAATGGCAATTCAGCTGCAATGGCAATTCAGCTGCCCGGCTGCGTCTCGTTCTGCTTCTGCAGGCCCAGCGACCAGTCCTTGAGATTGGCCAACAGAGACAGCGCCCGCGCGTGCCCGGACGGCCAAAGAGGCAGCACGATCAGCGCTGGAGCCCAGCAAGCGGTCACGATCAGCAGAGGGACCAGACGGATGGCGACGACCAGCACACGTTGGCGCCCTCGGAGCAGGGCGCCCATCGCTGTCACGAATGCGGACATAGTCCTCTTCCCGGCGTAGGCCCGGCACTCCATGCGCCGAGCTGGATCGTCATCGACCGGCTTCCGGAGCCTTTCCGGCGAAGTGCTCGGTACTGGTACGTCCACAACGCGGGGCAACTAGGGGGTGTTTCGAAAGTCCTGTGCGGTGCCCGCGGTGTCCGGTGCGTGCTCTCGGCGCGCCGGACGAAAGCCCTCGTACTGGACGTACTTGGGCTTTCGGCTGGTGCGGCGAGAGTGCGTGCCGGGCGCCGTGGGTGCTGTGCGGGACTTTCGAAACACCCCCTAGCCTGGTCCGCACTGACGAGCTGTGATTTCCGGGGAGACGGCTTCCCCGGAAGGCTGCAGGAGGCGGGGGTACGGCGTGGGTGAACATGCCGAGCGGTTCTGGGCGGAACTCAAGGCGCTGCGTGACAACGCGCCCAGGCCGACGCTGGGCAAGTTGGTCAAACTGATGGGCGATCCACCGCCGGTGGCTGACGCCACTATCAGCGATTGGCTGACCGGGAAGACGGTGCCGTCGAAGGACAGTCACGTCCAGTTCTTCCTCGTCATGGTGTTCCACCTCCAGAAAGAAGCTGAGGCATCCGCCACTGGATACACGCCCCGCTCCCTTGACTGGTGGCGGAACTTGCTCACCCGGGCTCGCGACGAGCGCGCCAGGGCCCGTGGCGGCCGGCCACGCAACAGAGCCACTTCGATGCCCGCGCCGAGCCCGATGATGCTGCCGCCCGCGCCCCCCTACTTCACCGGTCGCGAGCACCCTCTGGCGGAGGTGATGGAGTGGTTGGACCCCGATCGTGAGCATGCGGCGGCGACGGTGGTGGTCTCAGCGTTGGCCGGCATGGGCGGCGTCGGCAAAACGGCACTCGCCCTGCATGCTGCCCATCAGGCTGGAGATCGGCGATGGTTTCCCGGCGGAATACTCTTCGCGGACCTGCGCGGGTACAGCCCCCACCTTGAGCGAAATGCCGACGCGGTAGTCGACCTGTTTCTGCACGCACTTGGTGTCAGGGCGAAGGATCTACCCGACACATCGGACGAGCGACTGCAGGCCTGGCAGGCTCGATGCGATTCCCTGGCAAGGCAGGGACGGCCGCTGCTGACCGTGCTGGACAACGTCCGCGACACCGAACAGATCAGCGACGTGCTCCCCGTCCACCCACACCGAGCCCTGATCACCTCCCGCGGCAAACTCTCCGCCCTGCAAACGGCTCACCGCATCGACCTTGCTCCTCTGAACCTCTCCGACGCCGTCGCCCTGCTTGACCGAGCGCTGCGCGCCGGCGGAACCAATGACGAACGCGCTACCACACAGGCCGAGGATGCCGGCCGATTGGCTACTTTGTGTGGCTGCCTTCCCCTGGCCATCCGGATCATCGCCGCGCTCCTTCGCGATCAGCCCTGGAGGAGCCTGGCCGCCCAGGCCGACGACCTCGCCGATTCCCGCAGCCGACTGAGCGCCATCGCCTACCCCAGCACCGATGCCGAACATCGGCCGCTGGCGGTCCGAGCCTCGATCGACCTGTCCTACCAGCACTTGGAGGACGCACAGCGAAGAGCATTCCGACTGCTGTCAGCCGCTCCCGGTGCTGACATCTCAACGTCAGCCGCAAAGGTTCTCCTCGACAATGCCGATGCCCGCGCATTGCTGAGCGACCTCGACCGCGCTCACCTCCTGCAGAACAGGCCCGGGCCTGAGGAGCGGTGGGCGATGCACGACCTGATCCGTCTTTTCGCCGACGAGCACAGCCGGAAACACTCCGAGCCGGATCACCGGTCGGCTGCCGTTACTCGCCTGCTTGATCACTATCTCGCAACCGCGCAGGCCGCGTCTGCGCACTTGAACACGCAAAGCAGCTTCCCGGACCCCGGCAGGTTCGCCAATCGAGAGCTGGCGCTGGCCTGGCTGGAAGCCGAGCGTTCCGTGCTTCTGGCGTGTGCTGCCGAGGCCATCACACATCACCATCCGGCCAGTTTCACCCTTGCCTTCGCTCTGGCCCCCTTCCTCGACCAACGCGGGTACTTCGATGACTGGCTCTCCCTCTCGACCGCTGCCGTCTCCCAGCTGCATGCCGCCGGTGACCTCGCAAACGAAGCTGTCGCCCTGAGCAACCTTGCCTCTGCCTACAGTTCGCAGCGACGGTTCGACGATGCCCTCCACAACGAAACTGCCGCACTCGGCGTCTTCCGGGAAGCCGGTCTTCGCACACACGAAGCCAATTCCTTGCTGAGTCTCGGGCTCATCCAAACGGACCTCAGGAACTTCGACGAGGCGCTAGAAAATTTAACCGCCGCTCACGACGTCTATCGAGAAACAGGCAACAGATACGGCGAGGCAATGGCACTCGACAATCTGGGTCTCCTCCTCCGTTCGGCCGGGAGGTCGAACGAGTCGGTCGATTACCATACTTCCGCCGTTGCTCTCTTTCAGGAGTATGGAGACCTGCACCGTGAAGGCATAGCCCAGGACAATTTGGGCATCGCTCTGACGATGACTCAGCGGTTCGAGGAAGCCATCATTGCCCACACCCGATTCCTCACCATTTGCGAAGAGATCAAAGACCGTCGCGGTATGGGCCACGCACTGAACAGCCTGGGATTCGACCTGGCCCTGGCAGGGAAACCGGGTGAAGCCGTAGGCCGGTTGACCGAAGCCGTGAAAATCTCTCAGGAAACCCACGACCGCCACAGCGAGGGTCGCGCGCTCAACAACCTCGGAGGAACTCTCTCCAAACTGCGGCGCCTCAAGGAAGCAGCCAAGTACTTCGCAGAAGCATCGGTCGTCTATCGCGAGACCGGAGATCGCCACAGGGAGCGGGAAGCCGCTCTCAACTTCGCGAAGGCCCACAACCAACTCTGGTTGCGTCGGGTCCGAGCATGACGAGTCCCAAGTGATGCGTCGTCAACTGGCCTGCGAGGGCGGCTCGCTGCCGTCTGGACCGTTCACCACCGGTGCGTATGATCCCGCACAGGAACCCCCCACAGAGGAGCTTGAATGTTAAAGTTCAGACGGGCAGGCCTCGTGTTCACGATGGCTGCTCTGCTGTCCGCCATGGTCGCGCCGACCGCGACCGCAGCGCCGGACGGTTCTGGTCCCGGTGTGCCTCTGGACCAGTTGGCGGTGGTCACCACCCCGGTGGCGTCCGGTCTGGAGCAGCCGGTCGCGATGGTCGCGGCCAACGACCACAGCGGGCGGATACTCATCGCCGAGAGAGGGGGCACGGTCCGGGCCTTCCATCCGAAGGACGGGCTCGCCGCCGACCCGGTGCTGGACATCAGCGACCGGGTGAACAGCGAAGGCTTCGAACGCGGCCTGCTCGGCATCGTCCCGGCGCCCGACTTCCGGAAGACCTCGCAGGTGTACGTGGCCTACACCAGCCGGCCGGACGGAGCGTTGACGCTGTCCCGGGTCCCGCTCGGCGACCCGGCGCGGGAGCAGGTGCTGCTCACCCAGGACCACTCCCAGTTCGGCAACCACAACGGCGGCCAGCTCGCGTTCGGCCGTGACGGCTACCTGTACTGGGGCCTCGGCGACGGCGGAGGCGGCGGGGACCCGCTTGCCACCGGGCAGGACCTCGGCACGCTGCTCGGCAAGATCCTGCGCCTGGACGTGAGCCGCTCCTGCGGCGAACTCTCCTACTGCGTCCCGAAGGACAACCCGTTCGTCGGAACGTCCGGGGCCCGGCCGGAGATCTGGGCCTACGGTCTGCGCAACCCGTGGCGGTTCTCGTTCGACAAGCTCGACGGCTCCCTCTGGCTGGGCGACGTCGGTCAGAGCTCGTTCGAGGAGGTCAACCACGCCAGGGCCGGGCTCGGCGGGCTCAACTTCGGCTGGTCCTGCATGGAAGGGCCCGAGGTGTTCAACGCCGAACGCTGCGCACCGGACGCCGACTACACCGACCCGGTATTCCACTACCAGACCGGTGTTGACGGCTGCTCGGTCATCGGCGGACACGTCTACCGTGGCCACCGGCACGCCCGCCTCGCCTTCGGCACCTACGTGGCGACCGACTGGTGCTCCGGGACCGCGTGGGCGGTGCGCGAGAACCACGACGGTACCTACCACAGCGCCACGATCGGCCAGTTCCCGACCCAGGTCAGCTCGTTCGCCGAAGACCGGTTCGGCGAGCTGTACGTGATCACCGACCGCACCGGTGAACTGCACCGCGTCGGCTTCGAGCGCGTCGCACCGCAGGCGGACCGACCGTAGGGCCGGGGCCGGGTGGGAGATGGAGCGACATCTCCCACCCGGCCCCGGTAGGCGGTCAGCCGAGGTACCGGTAGGCCCGGAACACGGTCTGGCTGAAGGTGTTGCCGGCGGCGTCCTCACCGCTGGTGCGCAGCGAGACCCATCCGGAGCCGGTCGAGCTGGCCGGGTGCGTCAGCAGCGCGGTGCCCTTGCTGCCCCAGGCGGTTGCCGGGACGCGGGTCCAGGTGGCGCCGTTGTCGTACGACGCCTCGACGGTCACGGTGCGCAGGCGCCGATGCGACGGGGAGCCCTGTTGCTGGACGACGAAGGGCACCTCGAACCGGGTGTCGGCGGGCGCGACGCCGTGCGGGTCGGTCGGTGGCTGGAAGCGCACCACCGTCAGCGGCAGCGACGTGGTCGCGTCGGTGTGTCCGGAGCGGAACGTCCAGCTCGCCTCGACGCGGTGGGACCGCTGCCCGTGCCACAGCTGCTCCCGGGAGAAGGTCGCGTCCAGGCGGTAGTTCGCCGTCTCGGCGGGTACCGTCCAGTGCTCGTCGAAGTTGTCGAAGTTCTCCTCGTCGGGCCACGGCGAGTTCAGCTCGCCCACCAGCGTGCCGTCCCGGTAGAGCAGCGCCTTCCCGGTGCTCATCGCCCGGTCGTTGTAGTAGTGGTGGTGCGGGTCGGAGTCACCCCACGGCGAGAACTGCGGCTTGATGCGGTCGCCGGTGCGGGTGAGGAACTCCCCGTTGGCGGGCAGCGACGGGCCGGCCACCGGATAGTTCCACATCTCCTTCACCCGCTCGCCCGGCCGGTAGGTGCGGAGGTCGGAGTACTGGTGCCCGAGCGCGTAGTAACCCCGGCCGTCCGAGGTCTTGTAGTGCCCCATCGCGCCGGTCCACGACACCTCCGGGTCGGCGGAGTAGTACTCCACTCTGCGACCCGGGATCGGCACGTTCCGCACCTCGGTGAAGTTGGTGCCGCCCAGTCCCGGGATGAACCCGGCGATGACCCGGGCCGCACCGTCGAACTGCCGGTCCCGCTTGCCGTACCAGGCGTCCACCTTGGCCAGCTCGCGGGTCGGGACGTCGTAGGACAGCCGGGCCGGTATGCCGCCCTTCTCGTGCTCCAGCAGCGAGTAGAGCGGGCCGGGGTTCAGCGCGCCAGGGTCCGCCGGTTCCGCCAGCGTGGTGCGGTAGTAGTACCGGTAGGAGCTGTCCTGCTCCCGGGCCGGGGTCGGGACCGCGCGGAACGTCGTCGGCGAGAAATCCGGACGCCACAAGCCCCACCTCGATGTCTCCCGTGCGCCGGAGCCGTCGACGGCGGTGTGCAACCCACCGAGGTCCTCGAACCACGGCGCCACGGTGTCATCGCCTTCGACGCCCACCGACACGGGTTTGCCCTTGCGGGCGTCGAAGGCGATCGAGGTCGTGCGGTCCAGGGTGACTCTCGGCCGGCTTTCCAGGGTGACGTCGATGCTCTGGCGGGTCTCCGGGTCCGCCGTGTGGGTGGTCGCGGTGATGCCGTACTCGCCCTTGGGCAGGCGCATCCGGACCGTGGGCGCGGTCGCCGCGCTCACCCACACGGAGGTCGAGGGCCCGATCCGGTCGAGCGGATCGACCATGACGACCGTCGGGTGGATCCCCAGTGGCCTGTTGCCGTCCCGGTCGACGGCCGTGAACGCGAACTCGTAGCTCTCCGGTTCGAACTGGGCGGCGACCGTGGTCTGCACCCGGGTCGCGCCGTCCGGGCCGGTCGCCTCCAGCCACCAGCCGTACTCGCCACCGGTCGGCGTGGCGTTGGCGGGGTCGACCGTCACGTCCACGTCGGCCGTCCCTCGCGCCGGCACGGTGATCTCGGTTTCGGACAGGCTCAGCAGCCCGGTCGGCGGGCTCCCCCCGTCCGGTGCGCTGAGCGACGGGCTGAGCCGCAGGGTCACCGGCGCGTCGCCGTCGTTGCGGTAGGTCACGGTCCGCGTCACCGCGGCGTTGTCCGCGTGCGGCCACTGGAACGAGCCCATCCGCAGGCTGGTCGGGGTGGCGGTCACCGGCTGGCGCACCGCCCGGGCCACGTCGGTCAGGCCGCTGCCCTGGTCGTACACGCTCTGCCCGGGCTGCGGACTCGCGGTGGCGGTCAGCGCGGCCTTGAGCCGCTCTCCGTCCCACTTCGGATGCGCCTGGGCGAGCAGCGCCGCCGCGCCCGCCGTCGCCGGCGCGGCCATCGAGGTACCGGACAGCCTGGCGTAGTTGTCGTCGACCGGGTCACGGTCTCCGGCGGGGGTGCCCTTGGCCCGTGCCGCGATCACATTCACGCCGGGAGCGGTGATATCCGGCTTGATCGCGCCGTCGCCGAGCCGGGGACCGCGGCTGGAGAACGAGGCGATGGCGTCGGCGGAGTCGACCGCGCCGACGGTGAGCGCGGCGTCCGCCGCGGCCGGCGCGCCGACGGTGGTGGCGCCCGGCCCCGAGTTGCCCGCCGCCACGACGAACAGCGTGTCCGACTGCGCCGACAGCGTGTTCACGGCCTGGGACAGCACGTCGTCTCCGGCGCTGGGTGTGCGGCTGCCGAGGCTAAGGTTGACGACGTCCGCCCCCTGCGCGACGGCCCACTCCATGCCCTCGATGATGTCGGAGCCGAAGCCGGAACCGCTCGCGCCCAGGACCTGGCCGACGAGCAGGTCGGCGTCGGGCGCCACACCCTCGTACCGGCCGCCGGAGGCGCCGCCGCTGCCGGCGACGATGCCCGCCACGTGGGTGCCGTGGCCGTTGTCGTCGTCGGCGTTGTCCGAGCCGTTCGCGAAGTTGTGCTCGGCGACGACCCTGCCCTGCAGGTCCGGATGGTCGTGGTCCCAGCCCGTGTCCAGCACCGCGACCTTCGCGCCCTTGCCGGTGTACCCGGCCTCCCGGGCCGCCGGCACACCGATCTGCGCGTTGCCGACGTCGTCCCGGGTTTCGTACCGGGCGTCCAGCCACACCTTGCGCAGGCCGGGCGCCAGAGCCGCGGGCTCGCGCACGGCTCTGGCCGCGGGCTCACGCACGATGTCGGCCCAGAACTCGGCGGCCTCGTCGCGCCGTTGCTCGACGGCGGTCGCGTCGATGCTCTCCAGTGTGCGCTCGTTCGTCGCGCCGTCCGCCCGGGCGAGGGCCACGGGTGCCCGGTCGCCGGTGTGGCCGACGATCAGCGGCAGGGCGTCGAGGTGCGCATCGTCGAACCGGTCGCGGATCAGGGCGGTGACGTTGAACAGCCGGTCGTCCAGGGTGCCGGTGTGCAGGAGCCCGAGCGCGTCGGACGGGATGACGCTCAGCTCACCGGCCTCCTCCTGCTGGTGGAACACGACGCCCGAGCGGCCCTTGCCGGGCGTCACGTGCACCGCCTGGCGACCGCCGCCGAGTTGGGTGATGCTGACGGTGTCGCCCGTGATCAAGGTGACCGTGACGCCGTTGTCGCCGGCCGGGTCGGGAACGGGGTCGGGGGGCGCCGCGCCGGCCGGTGCGCCGATTCCGGCGATGAGTAATGCTCCGGCCAGGCCAGGGCCGAGTCTTCGGGTGAGCCGCTGACGGATCATGGTCATCGTGCTCCTCACGGTGGGGGTGAACGCATTCGTTCATATCGCTGCCGCCCCGGGCGGAGGCCAGACCTTTGCCGGGCCCATTGCGGCCAGTGGCCGCTGGCGGCCACAATCGCTACTCGTGATCAATCAGCTCAGCGCCGCGGGTGTGAACCCGTTCGACGAGGCGGCCTACCGGGTCGTGCTGGCCCGGCGCATCGCCGGACCGCCCGATGTCGCCGGTGAGCTCGACTGCACCCGGGAACGGGCCGCCCGCTCGCTCGACCGGTTACAGGAACACGGGCTGATCGTCCGGCTCGCGGGCCGGCAGCGCCGGTACGCGGCCGTCGACCCGCATGTCGCCGTGGAGGCTCTCGTCCGGTCCCGCGCCCACGAACTGGACCAGATCCGGGCCGCGGTCGGCGACCTGTCGCGGCTGTTCGTGGCCGCGCAGGCCGACGGCGCGGAGCAGATCGAGGTCGTGTACGGCAGTGACGCCCTGCTGGGATGGTTCGTGCGGTTGCAACAGGAGGCCCGTGAGGAGGTCCTCGGCCTGGACCGGCCGCCGTACGCGCAGGGCCCCCGCAACGCCGCCGAAAGCCCTGCGCTGGCTCGCGGCGTCCGCTACCGCGGCGTGTACGCCCCGGAGGCACTCGAAGCCGCCAGCCTGCCGGAGATCCGGAACCTCACCCACCACGGCGAGCAGGCAAGGGTGCTGCCGGGCCTGCGGGTCAAACTGGCCATCTCCGACCGCCGGCTGGCGCTGCTGCCGTTGTCGTTCGACATGGGCGACGTGCACGCGGTCGTGGTCCGGCCCTCGGCGCTGCTGGACGCCCTGGTCGACTTCTTCGAGCTGTGCTGGCAGCAGGCGGTGCCGCTGCACGGCGACGCCGCGGACGAGCTGGGCGACGAGGACCGGTCCCTGCTGGCGTTGCTGGCCGCCGGGCTGAAGGACGACGCCATCGCCCGGCGGCTCGGCTGGTCGTCGCGCACGATGCGACGCCGAATGAGCGCACTGCAGGCCCGGTTCGGCGCGACGAGCCGGTTCCAGGCAGGCGCGATCGCCGCCCGCCGGGGCTGGCTGTGAGGCAGCCGCTCACCCCGTCGCGTCAGCCGTACAGACCAACGCTTCAGCCCCTGGCAGCGCAGTGGACAACCGTTTGCCCCCTCGTGGAACATGTCCGCACCCGCGTGAGTGAGCGAGGGCGAGATCACAGCGGGTACCGGACCGAACCGCTTGCGAGTCCCGCCCCACAGGAAGAGGGTTCCCTTGTGAGCCACTTTGACGTACTTGTTCTGGGAGCCGGCCCCGGCGGCTACACCGCCGCCGTACGCAGCGCGCAGCTCGGCCTGTCCACCGCGGTGGTCGAGGAGCGCTACTGGGGAGGCGTCTGCCTCAACGTCGGCTGTATCCCTTCCAAGGCCCTGCTGCGCAACGCCGAGATGGTGCAGTTCGTCACCAACGAGGCCAAGTCGTACGGCATTTCGGTCGGCGGTGAGGTCTCGGCCGACTACGGAGCCGCCTACCAGCGCAGTCGCAAGGTCGCCGACGGCCGGGTGCGGGGCATTCACTATCTGATGAAGAAGAACGCCATCACCCAGTTCGACGGACGCGGCACCTTCACCGACGACCACACCCTCGTGGTGACGCGTGCGGACGGCGGCACCGAGACGGTGACCTTCGGCCACTGCGTCATCGCGGCCGGCGCGAGCCCCAAGCTGCTCCCCGGCACCTCCCTGTCGGACCGGGTCGTCACCTTCGAGAGCCAGATCCTCAGCGAGACCCTGCCGAGCAGCATCGTCATCGCCGGGGCGGGGGCGATCGGCGTCGAGTTCGCGTACGTACTGCGCGGTTACGGCGTGGACGTGACCATCGTCGAGTTCCTCGACCGCATGGTCCCGCTGGAGGACGAGGAGATCTCCAAGGAACTCGCGAAGCACTACCGCAAGCTCGGCGTCGAGGTGCTCACCGGTACGGCCGTGGAGTCCATCGACGACTCCGGTGAGCGCGTCCGGGTGACCGTGAACAAGGGCGGCGAGCGCCGCACGCTGGAGACGGACAAGGTCCTCCAGGCCATCGGCTTCGCCCCGAACGTGCAGGGCTACGGGCTGGAGAACACCGGGGTCCGCCTCACCGAGCGCGGCGCCATCGACGTCGACGGCCGCTGCCGTACGAGCGTGCCGCACATCTTCGCGATCGGGGACGTCACCGCCAAGCTGATGCTGGCCCACGCCGCCGAAGCCATGGGCATGGTCGCCGCCGAGACCATCGCGGACGCGGAGACCATGGAGCTGGACTACGTCATGATCCCGCGGGCCACCTACTGCCAGCCGCAGGTCGCCAGCTTCGGCTGGACCGAGGCGCAGGCCCGCGAGCGGGGATTCGACGTCCAGGTCGCCAAGTTCCCGTTCACGGCCAACGGCAAGGCCCACGGCCTGGGCCACGCCGTCGGCTTCGTGAAGGTCATCAGCGACGGCACCCACGGCGAACTCCTCGGCGCCCACCTCATCGGCCCCGAGGTCACCGAGCTCCTTCCCGAACTGACCCTGGCCCAGCAGTGGGACCTGACGGTCCACGAACTGGGCCGCAACGTCCACGCCCACCCGACCCTCGGCGAGGCGGTCAAGGAGGCGCTGCACGGGCTGGCCGGGCACATGATCAACATGTAGCGAGGCTCGCGGCGGTGCTCGGACCGGTCCAGCGTTGACGACCATCTGGCCTACGGGGCAACAACCCGGCACGTGGGCTTCATGGTTTACGGGCCACACCGCACAGGGCGATCACCTCGCCGGTGGCATCGGCCGACCCGGGGTCAGGCCGCCAGTCGGCGAGGGGAACGACACCGGGTTCCAGCAGGTCCAGGCCGTCGAAGAATCCGGCGAGTTGCTGAGGGCTGCGCAGGTGGTAAGGGGCTGCCCCGCTCTCGTTGTAGCGCCGGGTGGCTTCGGCGTTCGCCTTGTTGGTGTCGACGCTGTCGTTGAACGCGAAGTAGCTGCCCGGCGGCAGGGCTCCCATCAGCGCGCCGATGATGGCCCGCGCCTCGTCGTAGTCGGCGATGTGCCCGCTGACCTGCATCAGTGTAAGGGCGACCGGCTTGCTTAAGTCCAACGTCCGGCTCGCTTCCCGCAGGACGGTGTCGGGGTCGTGCAGATCGGCGTCGATGTAGTCGGTCACTCCCTCGGGCGTGCTGGTCAGCAGCGCCCGGGCGTGGGTCAGGACCAGAGGGTCGTTGTCGACGTAGACGACGCGGGCGTCGGGCGCCACCCGCTGGGCGATCTCATGGGTGTTGTCCGCGGTCGGCAGCCCGGTGCCGACGTCGAGGAACTGACGGATCCCGGCCTCACCGGCCAGGTGGCGCACGGCGCGGCCGAGGAAGGCGCGTGAGTCGCGGGCAAGATCGGTGATACCGGGGAAGACCTCGCGGAACGCGTCACCCGCCTCGTGGTCGACGGGGTAGTTGTCCTTTCCGCCCAGCCAGTAGTTCCAGATCCGGGCCGAGTGCGGCACCGTCGCGTCGATCAACACCGACGCCTCGGCGTCCTGGTCGGACGAGTCCTCCATCACCGGGCAACCTCCTTGTGGGGAACCGACGTTCGCCTTGGAGTACACGTTAGGTGACCGGGCCTCGGTTCACTTGCCGGCGGGTGGGTTCACTCATAGAGGGTGGCGGCTTGGAGCGCTCGCGCCAGGAAGGTCCAGTCGCCCTCCTCCGGAAGCCCTTTGGCGAAGTTGCGATACCAGCCCGGGGAGTCGTCGATCCATGCGGCGAGGGCGTCGAGGAAGCGGTCGAGGGTCCGGTTCTCCCACCGTAGCCTGCCTGCCGGCGGAACCATCCTCGGGTCAGGTGCATCGCTGCCCGTCGTGGCCCGTCGTGGCCCGAAAAAATCGCACGCGTCCATGCGGCCGCGACCGGTACGGTCCGGGGATGCTCGATGAGGACGGGTACTTCGGAGAAGACATCGCGGCCACCTACGACGAGTCGGCGGCGGACATGTTCCGCTCGGAGGTGGTGGACCCGGCGGTCGACCTGCTGACCGGGCTCGCCGGCGGAGGCCGGGCGCTCGAACTCGGCGTCGGCACGGGGCGGCTCGCGCTGCCGCTGGCCGGGCGCGGCGTCGCGGTGCACGGGATCGACATGTCACGCGCGATGGTCGCCCGGCTGCGTGCCAAGCCCGGCGGCGATGCCGTCGACGTGACGATCGGCGACTTCGCGACGACGCGGGTGCCGGGCACGTTCGCCGTCGCCTACCTCGTCTTCAACACGATCAACAACCTGACGACCCAGGACGCCCAGGTGGCCTGTTTCCGCAACGCCGCCGCCCACCTCGCGCCCGGCGGCTGTTTCGTCGTCGAGGTGGGCGTGCCCGGCCTGCGCCGCCTGCCGCCCGGCCAGAACGCCGTACCGTTCCACATCAGCCCGACCCGCTGGGCGTTCGACACCTACGACACCGCCACGCAGGCGATGAGTTCGAACTACGTCACCATCGTCGACGGACGCGCCGAGTACTGGTCCATCCCCTTCCGCTACGTCTGGCCGGCCGAACTGGACCTGATGGCCCGGCTCGCCGGACTGCGCCTGCGCGACCGGTGGGAGGACTGGACCCGGAAGCCGTTCACCGGCGAGAGCGAACGCCATGTCTCGGTGTGGGAGAAGCCCGCGGACTGATCACGGTGGCGCACGGTCCTCGGGGTGGGCGCCGCGGGTGCTCGCTGCTCAAACGGTGTCGAGTTCTGCCAACTCCTCGGCGGACAGCGTGAGTTCCGTGGCTGCCAGCGAGTCGCGGATGGTCTCGGGGCGGCTGGCGCCGGGGATCGGGACGACGACCGGGGACTTGGCGAGCATCCACGCCAGGCAGACGCGCTGCGGGCTGACACCGTGGGCCTCGGCCACCCGCGCGAAGGGGGCGAACACCGAACCCAGCTCACCGGCACGGGAGATGCCGCCGAGGGGGCTCCAGGGCAGGAACACGATCCCGAGTTCGTCGCACAGGCGGAGCTCGGGCTCGCTGAAGCGGAAGGCCGGGGAGAACTGGTTCTGCACGGAGACCAGACGTCCGCCGAGGATCTCGTTGGCCTGGCGGATCCGGTCGGGATCGGCGTTGGAGATGCCGGCCATCCGGATCTTGCCCTCGTCCAGCAGTTCGCGTACCGCGCCGACCGACTCCTCGTACGGGACCCTCGGGTCGGGGCGGTGGAACTGGTAGAGCCCGATGGCCTCCACGCCCAGCCGGCGCAGGGATGCCTCGCACGCTTCCTTGAGGTGCCGGGGCGAGCCGTCCAGCGTCCAGCTGCCGTCGCCGGGACGCAGATGTCCGCCCTTGGTGGCGACCAGCACGTCCGCGCCTCGCTCGTGGGAGGCGAGTGCCCTGGCGATCAGGGTCTCGTTGTGACCGACTTCGTCGGCGTCCCGGTGATAGGCGTCCGCCGTGTCGATCAACGTCACGCCCGCGTCCAGCGCGGCGTGGATGGTGGCGAGGGAGCGGGTCTCGTCCGGGCGCCCCTCGATCGACATGGGCATCGCGCCCAGACCGATCGCACTGACCTTCACGTCACCGATGCGGCGAGTGTGCATGTGCTCGTGACCTCTTTCGGGTGTCGCGTTCGAATGGGCCGCGGCTCTACCGGGGCACATACCAGCCTCGCTCCCTCGTCGTCAGAGGTCCAATAGAAGAAGGCGAACGCATTCAGCAGCCGGGCAACTGAATCCGGTGAGCGGCGGGCCGGACGGCGCACAAAGAACCCGGTCGCACCCTCGGCCGGTGCCGACGGTGCGACCGGGTCTCGGTCGTTGGCGGTGCCTTCCGGTTCCGGGCTGCGTCACCGGCGCTGGTGGGAGAGCCGGCGCGCCAGGGGGGGAATGATCACGGCGGCGGCGACCAGGTGGCTCAGCGCCAGGACGACCTGGGTGGACGTGGCGGTGTGCGGGGCGACGGCCGGACCGGCCAGGGACAGTGCGGTGAGCGCGACGGTCGTCACCACGAGGGTACGGGCGGGCCGCTTGGCCCAGCGGGCGAGGGCCACCGCCAGGACGATCCCGGCGACCGACCAGAACAGCACACCACCGGCGAAGCCGCCCACCGGGATCTCCGCGGCCTCTTTGTCGCCGGGACTGGCCGCCGCCATCGGCACGCCGGCCGCGCGGGCGATGAGCGCGAACACCTCGGTCACGACGGCACCGGCGAGGGTCGCCACGATGCCGACCAGCCACACGGGGCGCGTGTCGAGGAAGCGGGCGGTGCGGGAAGAGGTCGAGGGCTGGGACTGGGTGGCGGTCTGGGTCTGGGGCACGGTCGCGCTCATGGGACTGTCTCCTGTGTGTTGTCCGGGGGTTGGTGCGCCTTGCGTAGAGGTAGACCGGGCGGCGCCACAGAACTGAGCGGTCGTCGGAGAAAAATCTTTCGGGCTTTCGGATGCGCGGGACACCGGCGCGATACTGGCCGTATGCGCTTACGAGGCATGACCGGCGTCACCGCCCGACTGATGCTCGTACTGGCCCTGACGACCGCGGTCGGCTGCACCGGGGACGGCGACGCCGCGCGCACCGACCCGCTCCCGTCCACCAGAGCCGCGAGCAAGGACCCGGGCACGACGCCCTCCCCGACCCCGACGGCGGCCGACCCGGTGTCGATCCCCGGCCTGATCGCACGGGAGCACACGGGCTCCGGCCTCCGGCTCGGCAGTGTTCGCGCCCGGACCGGGGCCTACACCCAGTACGCGGTCACGTACGAGGCCAACGGGCTGACGATCTCGGGCATCATGAACATCCCCGAGGGCAAGGGGCCGTTCCCGGCGCTGGTGCTGGCGCACGGATACATCGACCCGGCGGTCTACACCTCCGGCCGTGGGCTGGCGCGGGAACAGGACCTCCTGGCCCGCAACGGCTATGTGGTCCTGCACACCGACTACCGCAACCACGCGGGTTCCGACGACGACCCGGACAACGACGTCAACCTGCGCCTCGGATACACCGAGGACGTCATCGGCGCCGTCATGGCCCTGCGCTCGTCCGGCCGTCCGGAGATCGACGGCGACCGGATCGGCCTGCTCGGGCGGTCGATGGGCGGCGGAGTCGTCTACAACACGCTGGTGGTCGCCCCCGGCCTGGTCGACGCCGCCGTGGTCTTCGCGCCGGTGAGTTCACGCCCGGCCGAGAACGTCGACCTCTTCCAGCGCCGCGAGGGCGACCCGCTCGCCGCGGAGATCGACGCCGAGCACGGCAGCCCGGAGGAGAACCCCGCCTTCTGGAAGCAAGTCTCGCCCCTCACCTACGTCGACCGGGTGACCGAGCCGCTGCTGATGCTCCACGGCACCGCCGACGACACGTGCCCCCTCGCCTGGTCGGAGCGGACCGCCGCCGCGTTCGAGGCGGCCGGCAAGGACGTACGGCTCGTGAAGTACCCCGGTGAGGGGCACGCCTTCGGGCCGCGGTGGCCGGATTCGATGGACGCCACGATGGCGTTCTTCGAGCGCCGTCTCCGCTGAGCCCTCGCGGGGGCGGCCCTAGACCGCAACTCCCCGTTTTCCGGGGGTGGTTGGGAGGGATGGCGGTTCGTCGAGGATGGTGAACGTCCGGTCGAGGCGGGTGAGGCGCAGGACGTGCAGGAGACGCGGGCCGGTGCAGACGATCCGCAGGGTGCCGTGCCGCCGGCCCACGTACGTGTTGATCCGGAGGAGCAGCCGCAGGCCACCCGCGTCGAGGAAGGACGCGGGCCTCAGGTCGGCGACGACGTCGGGGCGGGGGCGGTCGAGGAGCGGGGCCAACCGGGGGAAGAGTTCCTGATCGGCCCAGGCGTCGAGTTCGCCGTGCAGTTCGAGGACGGTCCTGCCGCCCGTGGTGTGGTGGTGCAGGGCGAAGGTGTGATCGCGGCTGTCCATGGCTCACCCCGGTGGTCTTCTCCTCGCGCCGGACGCCACCGGGGTCCGGGGTGGCACCGCAGGATGCAGATATCCCCATGGTGCCCGGCGGTATCGGTCCTTACCCCCCGATGGGGCACCAACTTGCCGTATACACGGATGTCTTGCGAGCGGCGAGCCGGGTCGGCTCGTCTCGCCTCGTCTCCCGTGACCGTGCGGCCGTGCCGGACCACGCCGAGCGGCTTGCCCGTCTCCAGGGCGGGTTCGCCACCGAGGCCGAGTGGCTGCTCCAGGACCGGTTGCCGGAGGCGGGCGTGAGGGTGCGGGGGTGGCCGAGCCGAGGGCGCCCGGCCGGCCTCACACCTCGTTGTCCGGCCAGCCGAGGAGCCGGGCGCCGATCACCGCGGTCTGCAGGGTGTAGCGGTGGACGGGGTCGGCCGGGTTGGTGCCGGTGAGCTTGTGGATGCGTTCCAGGCGGTAGGTCAGGGCGCGCACGCTCAGGCTGAGCCGGCGCGCCGTCTCGGCTGCGATGCAGCCGGCGTCGAAGTACACGGTCAGCGTGTCGACGAGCGGCCGGGCGCCGCCGCGCGCGGCCTTGAGCGGGCCGAGGGTGTTGCCGACGAGGTCGGCCATGGCCTGCCGGTCGCGGGTGAGGACCGGGTAGACGAGGAGGTCGGCGGCGCGCAGTACGGGCTCGTTCAGGTCCAGGCTGGTGGCCAGGTCGAGGGCGTTGAGGGCTTCCTCGTAGGAGTGGACGACTCCGCCGGCGCCGGGGTGGGCCCGGCCGATCGCGACCTGGCCGCCGTCGGTGGCCGCGTACGCCTGCTTGGCGAAGAAGACCAGCACGTCGTCCTGGTCGCCGGGCGCGATGCAGATCAGCCGTCCGTCCTTGGTGGCGAGCAGGATGCGCCGCTCGCCGAAGCGGGCGACGAGGGCGCTCTCCACGTGCCGGGTGGCCGGGTGGGTGTCGTCCACCGCCGGGCCGCCCTGGGCGACGGCGACCGCGTGGGCCCGGGACAGCAGCAGGCCGAAGCGTTCGGCGCGCTCGGCGAGGCGCCCCAGGTCGCTGCGGCCGTAGAGGAGGTCGTCGATGAACTCCCGGCGGGCGGCCTCCTCCTGGCGCATGGCGAGCTTCTGTGCCCGCTCGTGTCCCTCGGCGAAGGCGTCGACCGCGTGCTCGACGGCGGCGAGCAGCCGGTCGGCTCCGGTGGGCGGGAGGTCGGGCCAGATCGTGCGGGTCGCGGACAGATGCGCGCGTACGAGGGCGCGCAGCCCCTGCCCCGATTCCGCGGCGCGCTCTCCCTGGGTCCGCAGGGACTCCAGTTCGTCGCGCGTGAGGCGGCGTCCGGTCGCGCACACCTCGGTGAGGATTCTGGTGTACCCGTCCAGATACTCCTCGGCCATCTCCCACCCCGTCACAAGCCCTCCCGTATCCCTGATGCGTCGCCGGCGCCTTCCTCCCACGCGGCGGACGACTCTGGCGGACGTCCGTCGGGGAGAGGGGCGCGGCATCTACGGCACATCAATATTGCCGGATCACGGCAATGCGGGGACCCGCGGGGCGATTTCACACAGCTCACACAGCTGTTGGCGGAAACGGGGACGCCTCCGGTGCCGGGCTGCGGAAACCCGGCGCCGGAGGCGCTCCCGTTCGGTCAGGTCTCCCGGCGGGTCAGCCGGTGACCTCGGTCTTCCCCTTGGCCTCGGTGCTCTCGCCGGCCTCGGTGGTCTCGCCGGCCTCGGTGGTCTCGGCGAGGGCCGCGGGTCCGGGCTGCGTGCCGCCGCCGGTCCGCCGAGCGAGGCCCTGGAGCAGTTCGGCGAGGTCGACACCCGTGGTGGAGCTCAGGAGTTCGACGCCCTGGGCCACATTGTCGGCGACGGTCCGCGACAGCCGGCCGGCGCCGTCCGTGGAGATGACGGTCATCTTCTCCACGGCGCTGAGCGGCTCGGAGGCCTTGGCGACGACCTGCGGCAGTGCCTCGACGAACATCTGCAGCACGGCCGCGTCACCGTACTGGGCGAACGCGTCGGCCTTCTTGCGCATCGCCTCGGCCTCGGCGGCACCCTTCGCGCCGATCGCCGCCGCCTCGGCCTCGCCCTCCAGGCGGACGGCCTCCGCGATCGCGGCGCGCCGGGCGCGCTCGGCCTCGCCCTGCTTGAGGCCCTCGACGGCCCCGGCCTCGGCCTGCTTGACCCGGGCCACCCGCGTGGCCTCGGCCTCCTGCTCGGCGGCGTACCGCTGGGCGTCGGCCGGCTTGCGGACCTGGGTGTCGAGCTGGCGGTCGGTGAGCGAGGCCTGCCGCTGGGCGACCTTCTCCTGCTCGGTGAGGACCTCCTGCTGCCGTGCGGCCTCGGCCAGCGGGCCGGCGGCGGCCGCGCGGGCCGCGGCCTCGTCGGTCTCGGCCTTGATCTCGGCCTGCTTGAGCGCGAACGTCCGCTGGGCGATCGCGATCTCCTCCTCGGCCTTCAGCCGGGCCTGCTCGGCGGCGCGGCGGGCCACGGCCTCGGCGATGTCCGCCTCCTGCTTGGCACGGGCCGCCTCCGGACGGCCGAGGTCCTCCAGGTAGGAGCCCTCGGTGGTGATGTCCTGGATCTGGAAGGCGTCGAGCACCAGGCCCTGCCCGGACAGGCTCGCCTCGGCCTCCTCGGCGACCTGCCCGGCGAAGGCGGCCCGGTCGCGGATGATGTCCTCCACCGACATCCGGCCGACGATGGCACGCAGCGCGCCGGAGAGCACCTCCTGCGTGAAGCCGACGATGCCGTCCTGCTGCATCAGGAACCGCTGCGCGGCGGCGCGGATGGTGTCCTCGGTGCCGCCGACCTTGACGATCGCGACGCCCTCCAGGTTGGCCTTCACCCCGCGCAGGGTCACCGCGCCGCGCACGGCGACCGGGATGTGCCGCGAGGACAGGTCGAGGGCGAACTTCTGCTGCACGAACGGTACGACGAACACACCGCCGCCGACCACGACCTTCTGTCCGCTGTTGTCGGTGAACACCCGGCCGGTCTCCGGGTCGGTGGCCTTCTTGCCGCGCCGCCCGGTGACGATGAACGCCTCGCTCGGGCCGGCCACTTTGTAGCGCGTGACGACGACGAGCGCGAGAAGCACGAGGAGTACGACGACTCCCGCGACGGCGATGACGACTGAACTCATGATGGTTCCCCTCAGCCCTCCCAGGGGACGGCGAATCGAGAAGGGTGCGTGAAGTGTGCGGGGTACCGACCGGCCGGTACCGAAAAGGACGTCAGCGTTCGACGAGGCGCACGGACACCGCCGTACGCGACAGCGCGCGTTCCACCCAGACCTCGGCGCCGCGCGCCACCGGGACCGGGCTCTTGGCCGCGAGTTTGACCGGCTGCCCGCCCAGGTGCACCAGCACCTCGCCGTAGCCGTCGGCCGGGATGGCGGTCACCACGGAGCCCGACGTGCCGATCAGGTCGTCCTCGCGGGGCGCGGCCCCGGACCGGTCGCTCAGCAGCGCGCGGCTGAGCCGGTACGTGAGCCAGCCCGTGGCGACTCCGGCCGGTACGCCGACAGCGGCGGCCCCGACGGCTCCCACCCCGGTGGTGCCCAGGGCGATCGCACCGGCGAAGCCGAACATGGACAGGAACCCGGCGATGACGGGCAGCGACAGCAGGCCGTCGAACAGGCCGTCCAGCGCTCCGTCGAAGGCTCCCTCCAGGACACCGTCCAGGACGAGGGACAGGAGGAGCAGTACGATCCCCGCGATGCCGAGACCCAGAAACCAGGCCATCCGCGCTCACCGCCTCTCCCTCGCCTTCACCCCACCCGTGAACGCATGCTCACATGTGCGGACGGAACGGGACATTGCCTCGTTCCGGCAATCTTCGCACGGCTTTGATGCCGTGGTCTCCTGCCGTGGTCGCCGGCAGCACCGCCCCGGCCCCAGAAGACGTCCGTGGTGTCAGTCATGCGGAACCACGGCGACCGGGCAGTGCGCGTGACGGATCAGCGCGTGGGCCACCGGACCGGCGTGGGAGCCGGTCGCGGTACGGCGCCGACGGCGGCCCGCCACCAACAGAGCCGCCCCGTCCGCGGCCTCCACGAGCACGTGAGCGGGGCGCCCTTCGGACAGCTTCTCCCGTACCCGGTGTGCCCGGTCCCGTGGGGCCCGCAGTTCGGGCAGGGCCGTGTCCGTCCCGTCCTCGGGCAGGCCTGCGCAGGCGTGCACCAGGCGCAGTGGCAGTCCGCGGCGCAGGGCTTCCCGGGCGGCCCAGGCTGCCGCGGCGACACTCTCGCGCGAACCGTCCAGACCGGCCGCGACGGGCCTGAACACGACCATCACCCCCTTCACCCCTGTACCTCTTCTGTACCTCTTCACCCTTCACCGGCTGTCGCTCGTCTCTGTGTCCGTCAGGGCCGCTCGTCCCGCCTCCAGGCGGGCGGCCGGGATCCTGAAGGGCGAGCAGGAGACGTAGTCGAGGCCCGTCCGGTGGAAGAAGTGGATGGACTCGGGGTCTCCGCCGTGCTCCCCGCACACCCCCGTCTCCAGCTGGGAGTTGACGGACCTCCCCTCCTCCACCGCGATCTCCACGAGGCGTCCGACACCTTCCTGGTCGACCGTCTCGAAGGGCGACACGTCGAAGATGCCCTTCTCCAGGTAGAGCGGGAAGAAGGACGCCTCCGCGTCGTCCCGGGACAGCCCCCAGGTCGTCTGGGTGAGGTCGTTGGTGCCGAAGGAGAAGAAGTCGGCGGCTCCGGCGATGCGCCCGGCGGTGAGCGCGGCCCGCGGCAGCTCGATCATCGTGCCGATCGGGCAGTCCAGGGCGGTGTCGGTCTCTTCCGCGACCTCGGCGAGGACGCGTTCCGTCTCCGCGCGTGCCAGGCGCAGTTCCTCGACCGTCCCGACCAGCGGGATCATGATCTCGGCGCGCGGCCGGCCGCCTTCGCGCAGCCGTTCCACGACGGCCTCGGCGATCGCCCGTACCTGCATGGCCATCAGCCCCGGCACGGCGAGGCCCAGGCGCACGCCGCGCAGGCCCAGCATCGGGTTCTGCTCGTGCATGCGCTCGACGACGTCGAGGAGTTCGCGGTCGTGCGGCTCGGGGTGCTCGGTGCCCGCGAGGCGCACGGCCAGGTCCGTGCGGTCGGGCAGGAACTCGTGCAGCGGCGGGTCGATCAGCCGGATCGTCACCGGCAGTCCGTCCATCGACTTGAGGATGCCGGTGAAGTCGGCGCGCTGGAGCGGCAGCAGGGCGTCCAGGGCCCGTTCGCGCGCGGTGTCGTCGCGGGCCAGGATCATCGCCTCGACCAGGGCCCGGCGTTCGCCGAGGAACATGTGCTCGGTGCGGCACAGGCCGATGCCCTGCGCGCCGAGCCGGCGGGCGCGTTCGGCGTCCTCGGGGGTGTCGGCGTTGGCGCGGACGTCGAGGCGGCGTACGGAGTCGGCGTGGTCGAGCGCGCCGAGCACCGCCTCGGTGAGCGAGTCGGTGCTCGTCCCGGTCTCCAGCGCCCGCCCGACGTCGGAGGGGGTGAGTGGCAGCGCGCCGAGGTGCACGGTGCCCGCGGTGCCGTCGACGGAGACGGTGTCGCCCTCGCGCACGACCGTCCCGGATCCCGTGGTGAACCGGCGGGCCGCCGTGTCGACGGTGAGGGACTCGGCGCCGCACACGCACACCTTGCCCATGCCGCGCGCGACGACGGCCGCGTGGCTGGTCTTGCCGCCGCGGCTGGTCAGTACCGCCTGGGCGGCGATCATGCCGGGCAGGTCGTCGGGGGTCGTCTCACGGCGTACGAGGACGGTGTCCTGCCCGTCCGCGGCACGCCGTATCGCCTCGGCGGAGTCGAAGACGACGACACCGACGGCGGCGCCCGGCGAGGCGGCCACGCCGTGCGCCAACGGCACGTCGGTGGGCCGGGTCTCGAAGCGGGGGAACATCAGCCGGGTCAGCTCTGCGCCGTCCACGCGGACCAGGGCCTCGTCCGCCGTGATCGCCTTCTCCTCGCGCAGGTCGTGGGCGATGCGGAAGGCGGCCTCGGCGGTGCGCTTGCCGACCCGGGTCTGCAGGATCCACAGCCGGCCGCGCTCGACGGTGAACTCGACGTCGCACAGGTCCCGGTAGTGGTCCTCCAACGTCCGTAGGTGCTCGCCGAGTTGGGCATACGAGCGCGGGTCGAGGGTCCTCAGCTCGTCCAGCGATACGGCGTCCCGGACGCCGGCGACGACGTCCTCGCCCTGCGCGTCCTGCAGGTAGTCGCCGTACATGCCGCGTGCGCCGGTGGCCGGGTCGCGGGTGAAGGCGACGCCGGTGCCGGAGTCCTGGCCGAGGTTGCCGAAGACCATCGCCTGCACGTTGACGGCGGTGCCGAGGTCCTCGGGGATGTGCTCGCGGTGACGGTAGACACGGGCCCGCTCGCCGTTCCAGGAGTCGAAGACCGCGCGAATGGCGCGCTGCAACTGCTCGGCCGGGTCCTGGGGGAAGTCCTCGCCGGTCTCCCGGCGGATGATCTCCTTGAACTCCTCAGTGAGGACGGCGAGTTCGGCTGCGTCGAGATCGTGATCGTCGGTCGTCGCCCGCTGTGCCTTGTGCGCGGCGATGGCCTCCTCGAAGAGGTCGCCGTCGACCCTCATCACCGTGCGGCCGAACATCTGCACGAGACGCCGGTAGGAGTCCCAGGCGAACCGCTCCTGTCCGGACACCTTGGCCAGTCCGGTGACCGAGTCGTCGTTGAGACCGATGTCGAGGATCGTCTCCATCATCCCGGGCATCGAGAACCGGGCGCCCGACCGCACGGACACCAGCAGCGGGTCCTCGGGCGCCCCGAGCGTACGGCCCATGGCGCGCTCCAGGGCGACGAGGGCGGTGGCCGCCTCGACGCCGAGCTCGGGCGGGTCCTCCCCGGTCGCCAGGTAGACCTTGCAGGCCTCGGTCGTGACGGTGAAGCCCGGCGGCACGGGCAGCCCGAGCCGGGTCATCTCGGCCAGGCCGGCTCCCTTGCCACCGAGAAGGCCGGCCATCTCGCGGCTGCCCTCGGCGAATCCGTACACGTACTTCTTCGGCGTGCTCATCACGGCTTGTGTGCCTCTCACTCGTGGGGGACGACGGCCACGGGGCAGCCGACGTGATGGATCGCGGCTTGGGTGACGGGGCCGGTGCGCGGGCCCAGCGGACGCTCGGTCAGACGGTGCCCGACGACCAGCAGGCTCGCGGGGGAGGCGGCGCGGACCAGCACGGTCGTGGCCTTGCCCTCCGCCACCGTCTGAAGGACCTCGACATCCGGGTACTTCTCCCGCCACACCTGCAGAACGGCCGACAGGAACCCCTGCCACTCGTAGGAACATTGCGGCTCCTGGGCCAGGCCGATGTCACCCGGACCCAGGCTGAGCGCGGAAGGCGGCTGCCAGGCGTGCACCACCCGGAGCCGCGCACCACGCAGCCGGGCCGCCTCGAAGGCGAACTCGATCACCTCGTCGCACGGATTACCGAGATCGATACCGAGCACCACATCCCGGTACCCGGTGCTCGTCGACGTACTGCCGTCCTCCGCCGGCAGGTGCTCGTCCGCCGCCTCCTCCCCCGCCCGGACCAGCACCACCGGACGGGTCGCCTTCGCGACCACCCCCAACGCCACGGACCCGGCCAGGAACCCGGTGCCCCCACTCAGCCCACGCGAACCCACCACCAGCAGCACACCCTGCCCGGCCGCACGCAGCAGAGCCGCCGTCGCCGGGCCCTCGACCTGCTCATCGAGCAGCAGCACATCCGGGCACGCGCCGCGGATATGCCGCTCCGCCCGCCGCAGCGCACGCCGGGCCAGGTGCCGCTGCGCGGCGGTGGCGGGCTCACCCTCCGGGCGCGGGTTCCAGTTCCAGGCGTGCACGAGCCGCAGGGCCCGTTCCCGGCGCACCGCCTCACGCGCCGCCCACGCGGCAGCGGCCAGACTCTCCGACGAACCATCCACTCCGGCGATCACGGGCGGCAGCATCACGCGCACCTCCAGCACTTCCAGCACTCGGCCTGCTCCACACCGCCAGCGTCACCCCGGCGGGCACTCACCGCACATGGGCCGCCAGGGCTCGGGTCGGGACCGACCGGCCCAAGCGCGCTCCCGCCATCCGCGGCCAGGGCGGGGCTCGTGACTCGGGGAGGAGAGCCATGGGTCGAGTGATCGTCGCCGCTGTCGACGGATCGGCGCGCAGCCGTGTCGCCGCCGACTGGGCAGCGCACGAGGCGTTGCGGCGCGGGCTGCCGCTGTGGGTGGTGCACGCCTCGGCTCCGGGAGCCCCGGAACAGTGGCCTCACCGCCGGGAGGTCGTCGCAGACCGCGTGGTGGCCGGGCCGGCGGACAAGTATCCGAAGCTGACCGTCGAGGCCGTACGGCCGGCCGGAGAGGCCGTGGCGGTGCTGCGCGCGCAGAGCGTGAACGCGGAGATGATCGTGCTCGGGGTGCGCGGTGAGGGCGGTTTCGCCGGTCTCACGCTGGGATCGACGGCGCCGGCCGTCACAGGGCTGTCCGCGTGCCCAGTGGTCCTCGTGCCGTGCGGGCTCGTCCATGACGAACGGTGCGCAGGTCCGGCGAGGTCGTGCTCGGTGTCGACGCGCGTGATCCGGCGGACGCGGCGATCGACTTCGCCTTCGCGGCGGCACGTCCGCGGGGTGTACGTCTGCACGCGCTCCACGCCTGGTCGCTGCCCCGTCCGCCGCGCGGTTGCCCTTCCAGGTGCCCGGAGGAGGACCGCGCCACCTGGGAGGACCACGAGGCGCAGCTGCTGTCGGAGGTGCTGCGGCCGTGGCGGGAGAAGTACCCGAGCGTACGGGTCCTCGACGACGTGCTCCTGTTCGCCCCGGCGCAGGCCCTGATCCGGGACTCGGGCAACGCCGAACTCGTGGTCGTCGGGCGGCGGCTCGGGGCCTTGCGGCGCCGCAGCTGGCGGGACGTCGACGCGGCGGCCCGGCCGGTCCGGATCGGCAGCACGGAGTACGCGGCCCTGACGTCCCCGGCCCCTCCCGTGGTGCTGCTCGCGCGGAGCCGGTGGCGCGGTGTGCCGCCGCTCGCGCCCGAGGTGCACCCCCGGCCTGTCCCGCGTCGGGCTGTCCCGTGTCGGGCTGTTCCTGCCCACGACCGGCCTGCACCACCTGCTCCTGGACGAGTTTGCCCGGCCGCTGGTGGTCACCAGCGGCAACCTCAGCGACGAGCCCATCGCCGTGGAGGACGCCGAGGCCCGGCGCACGCTGGCCGCCGTCGCCGACGGCTTCCTCACCCACGACCGGCCGATCCACGCCCGTTACGACGACTCCGTCGTGCAGTTCGCCGGACGAACCCGGATCACCGTCCGCCGGGCGCGCGGGCTGGCCCCGGCTCTCCGCTGCCGCTCGATGTGCGCGAGCCGGTCGCGGGGGGGGTGGGCGCCCAGCTGAAGCACACGGTCACGCTCGCCGCCGACGGGCAGACCCATGTCGGGCCGCACCACGGGGACCTGTCCGACTCGGCGACGTACGACGCGTTCCGGACGTCGTACGACGGGCTGGGGCGGCTCACCGGCATCGAACCGGTGGTGATCGCGCACGATCTGCACCCCGGCTATCTGTCCACGCAGTGGGCAAAGGAGCAGCCACCGCGCCGGATGGCCGTCCAGCACCATCACGCGTACGTGGCCGCCTGCGCCGCCGAGCACGGGGTGCGCGGGCTGTTCCTCGGGGTCGCGTACGACCATCTTGGCCTGGGCAACGACGGCACCCTGTGGGGCGGCGAGATCCTCGTCGCCGATCTCAGCGGCTACCGTCGCGTGGGCAGGTTCGCGACCGCGCCCCTGCCCGGCGGCGACGCGGCGGTACGCCATCGCTCCCGCACCGCCCTCGGGCAGCAGCTGGGCGGTGAGCAATTGGGCAGCCCACGGCCGTATCCGTGGCTGACGCGGCCCTTCATGGACCGGCTCGATCCGCGTGAGACCACCGCCGTACGCGCCATGGTGGCCCGGAACGTCAACTGCCCGCGCGCGTCCAGCGCCGGACGGCTCTTCGACACCGTCGCCTCCCTCCTCGGCCTCGCCGACGCGGTCGGCTACGAGGGCGAGGCGGCCGTGCTGCCCGAAGCGGCGGCCGGCGACGAGCACGCCGTACCGCTCGCCCACCGCGTCGTCCGGGTGCGGGGCCTGTGGGTGTACGACTCCACGCCCACCCTGGCCGATCTGCTGGCCCGGCGGCTCGGCGGGGGCCCGTGCCGCGGCTGGCGGCGGCCTTCCATCTCACGCTCGCGCTCGTCACCGCCGAACTCGTCGCCCGGGCGGTGGCCGAGGGTGCCCCGCACACGGTGTGCCTGGGCGGCGGCTGCTTCGTCAATCGGCGGCTGCTGACCGAGGTCCGGCGGCGTTTGCGCGCGCAGGGCCTGCGGGTACTCGTCGGCGCACAGGTCCCGGTCGGGGACGGCGGCATCAGCCACGGCCAGGAGGCGGCCGCGGCCGCACGGCTGGCCGGGGAAGGGTGAGCGCCCATGTGCTGGGCATCCCGGGACGGGTCCTGGACGTCCACGACGACGCGGGCCTGCGCATGGCCACCGTCGACTTCGGCGGCGTACGGCGCGAGGTCTGCCTCAGCTGCACGCCCGGGGCGGACGTCGGCACGTACGTCATCGTGCACGTCGGCTTCGCGATCACCGAGGTCGACGAGGCGGAGGCGCGGCGCACGCTCGATGTGCTGCGGGCGATGGCGGGCGCGGTCGAGGGTGAGTTGGGCGAGCCCCTGCCCTGAGTCGCTCCGTGAGCACGGGCTCGTGTTGCCCGACCGGACCTGTCGAAGGGCCGTACGGCCCCTGCCCCGCACCGGGCTCCGGCCGGAGGGTGGAGGGTGGAGGGTGGAGGGAGAGGACACGGGACCGTCCCCGACGAGGAGGACCGCGATGACCGTCACCGAAGCCCCGGCAGTCCTGGACCGCGCCGGGCTCGACGCCCTGGTCGCGGCTCTGGTGGCCGACGGCCGCACCGTGATCGGGCCGACGGTCCGGGACGGGGCGGTCGTGCCGGCCGAGCTGACGTCGGCGGACGGGCTGCCGTTCGGGTGGGGCGTGGAGCTGGGCGCCGGCCACTACCGTCTCGTCCCCCGTGAGGACGGCGCCGCCTTCGCGCACAGCGCGGGCCCGCAGTCCTGGAAGAACTGTCTGCACCCGCAGCGGGAACGGCTCTGGAACGCCGACCGTACGCCCGGGGGCGAGGTGACGTTCACCCCGCGGGAGCCCGCGGCACCCTCGTACGCCTTCCTCGGCGTCCGCCCCCGTGGCCTGCGGGCCATCGCCGTCCAGGACCGGGTGCTGACCGGCGGACGCTACACGGACGGCGGCTACGCGGAGCGTCGCGCTGCGACTGACGGCCGCGGTGCCCGCCGAACATCGCGGACGGCTCCTCCGCGTGGCCCGCGAGGTCCGCTTCCCGCAGGGCCGGCGCCTGTTCGAGGAGGGGCGGCGGGCCGACCGTTTCTGGATCGTGCGGGACGGCAAGGTCGCCCTCGACATGCTGACGGCGCTGTGCGAGCGGGCGATCCGCAATCACGACCCGTGCATCTCCTGTTCCACCCATTTCCTCGACCTGACGGTCGTCCGTACCTGAAGGAGACCGCGATGCCTGATTCCCCGTACACCGTGAGCGAGGTGATGACGCACACCGTCGTCGCCGTCGGCCGCGACGCCCCGTTCAAGGAAGTCGTCGAGCTGATGCAGGAGTGGAAGGTCAGCGCCCTGCCCGTGCTTGAGGGCGAGGGCCGGGTGGTCGGAGTGGTCTCGGAGGCCGATCTGCTGCCCAAGGAGGAGTTCCGGAGCGCCGACGACCGGGAGGGCCGGCCCGCGGAGCGGATCAAGGCGGCGGCGGTGACCGCGGGCGAGCTGATGAGCAGCCCGGCCGTCACCGTGCACGCGGACGCCTCACTGGCCGAGGCGGCCCGCATCATGGCACGCCGCCGCGTCAAGCGGCTCCCGGTCGTCGACCGGATCGGGATGCTGGAGGGTGTGGTCAGCCGCGGTGACCTGCTCAAGGTGTTCCTGCGTTCCGACGAGGAGATCGCCGAGGAGGTCCGGCACGACGTCCTCGGCCGGCTCCCGATCACGACCGACCTGACGGTGACGGTCGTGGAGGGGGTGGTCACGCTGGGCGGCTCGCTGCCCGAGCGCGGGCTCGTACCCGTCGTCGCCCGGGCCGTGCGGGCGGTCGAGGGCGTGGTCGACACCCGCCTGGACCTCGTGCACCGATGAAGTATCTCGACGAATACCGCGATCCCACGCTCGCCCGGCATCTGCTGGACGAGCTGCGGAGCACCGCCACGCGCCCGTGGCGGATCATGGAGGTGTGCGGCAGCCAGACGCACACCCTCGTGCGGCAGGGCATCGACGAGTTGCTGCCCGCCGGCATGCGGATGATCCACGGCCCCGGCTGCCCCGTCTGCGTCACCCCGCTGGAAAGCCTCGACCGGGCCATGGGCATCGCGGCCCACCCCGGCGTGATCCTCACCAGCTTCGGCGACATGCTGCGGGTCCCCGGCACGCACACCGACCTGCTGTCGTTGCGGGCGCGCGGCGCGGACGTCCGTGTCGTGTACGCCCCGATGGACGCGGTGCGCATCGCCGCGGATCACCCCGACCGCGAGGTGGTGTTCCTGGCCGTCGGCTTCGAGACGACCGCGCCCGCCGACGCCACCGCCGTCCTGCACGCGGCCCGCCTCGGCCTGACGAACTTCTCGATGCTGGTCAGTCATGTCCTCGTACCCCCGGCGATGACCGCGCTGCTCGACGACCCCGACTGCGAGGTGCAGGCCTTCCTCGCGACCGGGCACGTCTGCGCGGTGATGGGCCGGCACGAGTACGAGCCGATCGCCGCCCGCTACCGGGGGCCCATCGTCGTCACCGGATTCGAGCCGCTGGCCGACAGCGGTCTCGAACTCGCCGGGGCTACGAGCGGTTCGACGCGACCCGCCGCTTCGACGTGTCGGGGCTGCGCCCCGTGGAGGACCCCGAGTGCAGCGCGGGTGCCATCCTCACTGGGGCCCGGCTGCCCACCGACTGCCCGGCGTACGGCACCCGCTGCACGCCCCGCCATCCCCTCGGCGCGCCCATGGTGTCGACCGAGGGCACCTGCGCCGCCTTCCACGCGGCCGGACGCACCAGGAGCTCGGCATGACCATCGAATGCCCCACCCCGACCCACGAGGACGAGGTCGTCCTGCTGGGCCACGGAGCCGGCGGCCGCCTCACCGCGGAGCTGCTGGACCGGCTGATCCTGCCCGCCGTTGGCGGCGGCACCGGCCCCATGGAGGACGCGGCACTGCTGCCGGACCACCCGCACCTGGTGATCAGCACGGACAGCTTCGTCGTCAGCCCGCTCTTCTTCCCCGGCGGGGACATCGGCTCCCTCGCCGTCCATGGCACGGTCAACGACCTCGCCATGCGCGGGGCCCGGCCGCTCGCCCTGTCCGTCTCCCTCATCGTCGAGGAAGGGCTGCCGCTGGCCGAACTCCGCGCCGTCCTCGACTCGTTGGGCAAGGCCGCGCAGGACGCCGGGGTGCCCGTCGTCGCCGGGGACACCAAGGTCGTGGGGCGGGGGGCGGCCGACAAGCTCTTCATCAACACCACCGGTATCGGGCAGCGGTACGGCTCGCTGCGCCCGTCCGCCGCGCTGGCCCGTCCCGGGGACGCGGTGCTGTTGTCCGGGCCGGTCGGGCTGCACGGTACGACCGTGCTCGGTACGCGGGAGGGGCTCGGCTTCGAGAGTGACATCGCCTCGGACTCGCGGCCGCTGCACCGCCTCGTGCGGGCGCTGACCCCGCTGGGTCCGCACGTCCATGCGCTCCGGGACCCGACGCGGGGTGGGCTTGCCGCGGCCCTCAACGAGATCGCCCGGGACTCGTCCGTCGCCGTCGAGATCGACGAGCGCTCGGTGCCGGTCCCGGAAGCCGTCGCCTCCGCCTGCGACCTCCTTGGGCTCGACCCTCTCGTCGTCGCCAACGAGGGCTGCCTGGTCGCCTTCGTGACGGCCGCCGTGGCCGAGGACGCCCTTGCCGCCATGCGGTCCCTGCCCGAGGGGGCGGGTGCGGTGCAGATCGGTGACGTGTCGGCGGAGGGGCCTCGCGGGCGGGTGACTCTGCGGACGCTGGTGGGGGCTCGGCGGATCGTGGAGATGCCGTTGGGGGAGCAACTGCCGCGGATTTGCTGACGGTCGGCGGGAGGCGAGAAACCCGGGGTCCGCCCCTGGCGGCTCACGGTACAGTCAGCTCCTTTGCGATCCGTGCGGCCCAGTCCTCGATCCGGCCGAAGTCACGGAAGTCGCCGCCCTGGTCGCCCGGATGATCATCCGGGCGACCCGGCCCTTCGCGACTTCCTCCAGGCCACCACGGAAGGTGGCGTGCTTCCTGACATCCAGTTGCTCCATGGCCCGCTTGGCGCCGGGCACAGTCGGGATGTCCGGACCCAGTGGCCGGGGTGCGGCGGGGCAGGCCCAGTCGGCGGCCAGCGCGGCGGAACGCCTGCTCGTGGAGAAGAACCGCAGCCGCAGGTTCTCCGGGGACATCTCCTCGTAGAGTCCCTGCCGACGCACACCGGCCCGCGCCTGGCCGGCGGCACCGCCGCATCGGACGGCCGCCGAGTCCCGCCTCAGTCCGGCAGTGTCAGGTCGCAGGACTCCCCCGGCGCCACGGACACGGTGCGGTCGGCGAGGACGACGGCGATCGGGTCGAGGTCGGAGTCGGGCACGGTGATGTGCAGGTGCCCCGGCTGCAGGCGCAGACGTACGCCCCAGTGGCCCCGGTAGCGGATGGAGAGCGCGAACTCGGACAGCTCCGGCAGGGGAACGGGGTCGAGCCACAGGGCGCCGCCCCTGGTCTCCAGGCCGGTCAGGCCGCGCTGCACCAGGTCGAGAGTGCCCGCCATGGCGCCCAGGTGGATGCCCTCGCCGGTGGTTCCGCCGTGCAGGTCGGCGATGTCCCCGGCCAGCGCCTCCTGCACGAACGTCCATGCCTCGGCGCGCCGGACCCTGGCCAGCACCCAGCCGTGGACGAGGGCGCTGAGCGTGGAGCCGTGGCTCGTGCGGCCCAGGTAGTAGTCGACGGTGCGCCGCCAGGTCTCGTCGTCGAGCCGGTACCCCAACCGGGCGAAGAGGGCGCTCAGTTCGGCGGGCGAGAAGAGGTAGCCGAGCATCAGCACGTCGGCCTGCTTGGACGCCTGGTACCGGTTGACGGTGTCGCCCTCGGCCTCCAGGATCCGGTCCAGCCGCCGGATGTCACCGTACTTCCGGCCGTACGCGCTCCAGTCGAGCTCGGCCAGTTCGCCGTAGCCCTCGAACTGGCTGATGACGCCCGCGTGGAAGGGCACGTGGAGCGAGCGGGACACGTCCTCCCACAGTTCGAGTTCGCCGCCGTCGAAGCCGGTGCGCTCGCCGAGCTCGCGGCGACGCGGCTGCGGGAGCGTGTCCAGCAGTTCCCCGGCGCGGGCGAGCACCCAGGCGGCGGTGACGTTCGTGTACGCGTTGTCGTCGAGTCCGGGCCGGTCGGCGCCGGGATAGGCGTCGTGGTACTCGTCGGGCCCGACCACGCCGCGGATGCGGTAGCGGCCGAGGTCCGCGTCCCAGGTCGCCGCGTCCGCCCAGAAGCGGGCGATCTGCAGCATCATCTCGGCGCCCTTGGTGTGCAGGAACTCCGTGTCGTCGCTGGCCTCGCAGTACCGCCACACGTTGTACGCGACGGCCGAGCCGACGTGGCGCTGCAGGTGGGTGTGGTCGGGCAGCCAGCGTCCGGAGCGTGGGTTGAGGTGCAGCTGCTGTGTCTCCTCACGGCCGTCGCTCGCGCTCTGCCAGGGGTACATGGCGCCCGCCCGGCCGGCGTCCCGGGCGGCCGCGCACGCCTCCTCCAGGCGGCGGTGGCGGTAGGTGATCAGTGCCCGGGAGACCTCCGGGAAGTGCAGGTCCAGATACGGCAGGACGAACAGCTCGTCCCAGAACACATGGCCCCGGTAGGCCTCGCCGTGCAGTCCGCGCGCGGGGACGCCGACGTCCAGGTCTGCGGTGTGCGGGGAAAGGGTCTGCAGCACATGGAAGAGGTGCAGCCGAAGAATCTGGCCCGCCTTGCCGGGTACCTCCAGGTCGGCCCTGCGCCACAGCAGGTCCCATGCGGTGAGGTGGGATTCCAGCAGCTCGTCGAAGCCGGGGACGTGGCCGACGCGGTCGAGGGCGGCGTGGAGCGGGTCGTCGATGGCGGGGTCGCGGGAGGTGTGCAGCGCGACGGTCTTGTCCAGCGTGACGGTCCGGCCAGGGGCGAGGTCGAGGCGGAACAGCTGGGCGGCTCGCGGCCCGTCCTGGAGGGGCTCGGGCTTGGCTCCGGTGGAGCTGGTGGTCCGTGCCGCCATGCCGACGCGGATGTCGGAGGCGCTGGTGCGGCAGCGCAGCCACACGGTGTCGGGGTCGGCCGTACCGGTGTGGACGTGCACGAGGTGCCTGGCCTGGAGCTCCCGGTAGCGGGCCACTCCGCTGTTGCGTACCGACCCGTCCAGCGCCGCCTCCACCTCCAGTTCCCCCGACCAGTCCTCGGCGGTGAACTCGGTGCGCAGCGCGGCGAGATGGGGAACTCCCATGTGCACCAGGCGCAGTTGCCGTACCAGCAGCCGACGGCCCGTGCCGTCGGCGTAGCGGGAGCGGCGCTCCAGGAGGCCGGTGCGGGGGTCCAGGCGCAGGCGGTGGTCGAGGAGCCGGTCGCTGTCCGGGGTCAGCCAGTCCTCGCCGGGGAGACGGAAGCGCAGCGGCAGCCAGTTGGGCAGGTTGACCATGTCCTCGTTCTCGACCCGGTGTCCCGCCACCTCGGAGGCGAGCCGGTTGTAGCAGCCGGCCGCGTATGTGCCCGGGTAGTGGACGGAGTCGGCGCCGCATTCGGGCACCGCGCCGCGGGTCGCGAAGTAGCCGTTGCCGAGGGTGCACAGCGACTCGCGCAGGCTCTCCTCGTCCGGGTCGTATCCCTCGTACTCCCAGATCCAGTCGCGCATCCTCAGCCCTCCGGCCCGAGTCGCTCCGTCACATCGTCGGCCACCGGGTCCGCTCCGTGCTTCGCCAGTTCACCACGGGTACCCGGGGAGGGCTCCGATCCACATCCGCAAGCGGCCGAGCCCTCGGCCGCTGTGCCCGGCCCGGGAGCGGGGCACAGCGGTTCCGGTCCCCACCGTGCTCGTCAGTCGTCGGCGACCAGTGCGGTGAGGTCGAGGAGGCGGTTGGTGTAGCCCCACTCGTTGTCGTACCAGCCGAAGACCTTGGCCAGGGTGCCGTTGACCTGGGTCAGGGCGGGTCGAATACGCAGGAGGCGGGGTCGCCGATGAGTGTGCGCCCGCCGCGCGATCTGCAGACCTACGTCCCCGATCACACGGCGGGCCTCTGAGCCGGTCACGGCGCTCACACCCGCTGCGGTACGACGGCGACGGGGCAGGCGGCGTGGTGCAGTACCGCGTGGGCGACACGGCCGAGCTGGAGTCCGAAGTGGCCCTGGCGGCGCTGGGCACCGACGACGAGCAGGTCGGCGTCGGCGGAGGCCGCGAGCAGCACCTTGCGGGCGGGGCCCTCGACGACGCGGCGGTGCAGTTCCACGTCCGCCGGGGCGTCCCGTAGCGCCGCCTCCAGCGCTTCCGTGGCCCGCCGCTCGTGCTCGTGGGCGGGCTCTCCGGCGAGCTGGGGGTACCCCCGGACGAAGTCTGGGGGAGGATGGTCGGTGGTCTCGTGCGCGGGGCACCGCCAGGCGCGTACGGCCTCCAGGGGCACCCGGCGTTCGGCCGCCTCCTGGAGCGCGAAGCGTACGGCGGCGGAGTCCTCGGGCTCCTCGCCGACGCCGACCACGATGCGTCCGCGCGTTCCGGGGGTCGCCCGGTTGTCGTGACTGCCGCGCAGCACGATCACCGGGCAGTCGGCGCGGGCGGCGACCGCGAGGCTGACCGAACCGAGCAGTACCTCGGCGATGCCGCTGCGGCCGCGGGTGCCCATGACCAGGGCGGCGGCGTTGCGGCTCTCGTTCAGCAGCGCGGGCACCGGCCCGTCCGGCCAGACCTCGGTGGACACCTTCACGTCGGCCTGGCGGCGGTGGGCGCGCCCAGCCCCGGCCTCGACGATCCTGTCGGCCTGGATCTGCCCGGTGGTCCGGCCGAGGTCCTCGGCGAGTTCCGCGCCCTCGTACCGCTCCCAGAGCGAGGCGTACACCAGCCGCAGCGGCACTCCGCGCATTGCGGCCTCGTCGGCGGCCCAGTCGACGGCGCGCATGCTGGGCTCGGAGCCGTCGACGCCCACGACCAGGGGAAGTTCCATTGTCCTCACCGTCCCGCACCTAAGTCGAAGACGATGCGGGCCTTGATCCGGCCGCGCAGGACGTCCTCGATGGAGTCGTTGACAGAGGCGAGCCGCCGCGTCTCGTAGACGACCTTCGTGCGGCCGGCCACGTGCAGTTGGAAGACCTCCGCCAGGTCCTGCCGGGTACCCACGATCGAGCCGATCACGGAGGTTCCGCGCAGTACGGTGTCGAAGATCGGGACCTGGATCGTGCCGTGCGCGGGCAGGGCGACCATGTCCAGCTTGCCGCCGCGCCTGAGTCCGGCGTTGACCGCCGCGAACGCGGTCTCGTTCACCGCGAGTGCGAGCGCCGCATACGCTCCGCCGTGCCGCCGCAGGACCTCGCCGGGGTCGTCCTTGCGGGCGTCGATCACCAGGTCGGCGCCGAGTTCCGCGGCCAGTTCCAGCTTGTCGTCGGTGACGTCGATCGCGGCCTCGCGCGCCGCCCTCCCCCACTGCCCTCAAGGCGTGGGAGGTGCCCCCATGGCGGCGGCGTGGCTCTCCGGTGAGCCGTCCGGACCCACGGTCACAGTGCGGGGCATGCTCTCCACCTCCTGTTTCGGCATCCGCTTTCAGCTTCGTGGTCAGGGAGTTCGGGGGGGGAGGGGCCGCAGGTCCCCGAACGGGGCCGATGGGCCCCAACGTGCCGGTGGCCGTGTGCGGCTGCCGCCACCCTCGTTGGGGGTGGTCAGGGGTGTGTGCGGGTGAGTGGGGGTTGTTGCGGGATCGGCCTGAACGGCCTCGTCCTCAAACGTGGGACGGGCTGGGGGTACTCGGCCCCGGTTGGGAGTGACCGGCCCAAGCCAGGATCACCCCACGGTCAGGTCCGGGCGGACCAGGGTGCCGGATCTGCCGTGGACGATGTCGTAGGCGGCGTCGAGGGCGCCGATGGCGGCCAGGGCTCCGGTGCGTTCGACGAAGCGGGCGGCGGCTTCGGTCTTGGGGCCCATGGTGGTGCCGGGGCAGGTGACGCGGCGCAGGTCGGTGGGGGTGGCGTCGAGGACGGGGCGCTGGTGGGGGGTGCCGTAGTCGGCGTAGACGTTCGGGACGTCGGTGAGGACGAGCAGGAAGTCGGCCTTGAGGTCCTGGGCGAGGCGGGCGGCGGCGAGGTCCTTGTCGACGACGGCCTCCACGCCGTGCAGCGCGCCGGTGTCGTTGTCGGCGACGACCGGGACGCCTCCGCCGCCGGCACAGATCACGAGGGTGCCCTTGGCCAGGAGGTTGTGGACCGTGTCGGTCTCCACGATCCACTCGGGCGCCGGGGAGGCGACGACGCGGCGCCAGCCGGCGGTGTCCTCGGCGACGTACCAGCCGTGCTTGCGGGCGAGCGACCGCGCCGTCGCCCGTGGGTACTCCGGTCCGACGAACGTGGCCGGCCGGCCGAAGGCCGGATCGCCGGCGCGTACGACGGTGTGGGTGACCAGCGTGACGATCCGGCGCCCGGGCAGGGCGTTGTGGAGGGTCCGCACGAGCAGCGAACCGATCATGCCCTGGGTCTGGGCGCAGAGCAGGTCCAGCGGATACGGCGCGCGCAGGGCGGGATCGGCCGCGCTCTCGACGGCGAGCACTCCGAGCTGCGGCGCGTTTCCGTGAGTGACGACGATGTCGTGCTCGTGGGCGAGGGCGGCAACGGCGGTGGCGACGCGTTCGACGTTGGACCGCTGCACGTCGGCGTCGGGGTGTTCGCCCCGGTGCAGCAGGGCGTTGCCGCCGAGGGCGACGACGATACGCATGGCTCAGACCTCCAGCCCGCGGGAGACGGTCTGCCAACCCCTGTAGGAAAAGGCTACCGACACGGGGTTCACGAGCGGTTGGATGCCCGGTGGGGACCAGCAGCACCGGGCAGTGGGCCCGGTGGAGCAGGGTGCGGGAGACGGGGCCGAGGTAGCGGCCGTGCCCGCCCTCCTCGTCGGGTTCGGGCACGGCGTACACGCTCTCCAGTCCGGTCGCGCGCAGGGCGGCCTCGTCGGCGGCCCGGTCCAGGGCTCGTACGGCGCTGACCGAACCGTCCACGCCGAGGGTCACATGACGGGTGGTTATGTCATGGCTCGTTCCGTTCTTGGTCGTTGGGGCAAGACGGAGCCTGTGTCACGCGTGCGGGACGACGGCGACCGGGCAGCGGACGTGGTGCAGCACCGCGTGCGTGACCGGCCCGATGCGGGTGCCGAGGCGGCTGTCCCGGGTCCGGCGGCCCACGACGACGAGAGACGCTCCGGTCGACGCGCGCACCAGCTCGGCGCCGGCCCGCCCTTCGGTGACGGTCTCGGTCACCGCGACCTCGGGGAACTTCTCGACCACGGGCGCAGCGTCGCGACGACGGGGTGCTCCTGGGCCGCGAGCAGTTCCGGTCCGGGCGTCCCGTCCGCTCGATCGCTCGAGCCGAGCACCGACGGGCCGCGGAACGCGTGGACCATCCGCAGCGCCGCGCCGCGGCGGCGGGCGGACTCGAAGGCGTACTCGATCAGTTCGTCGCAGGGACGCCGGGTGTCCAGCCCGAGGACGACGTCGCGGTACGGGGCCGGGGGATCTCCTCCGGTGAGACGCCGTCGGATGCCGGAAGGTGTGCGCCGGCGGAGGTCTCCCCCGCGCGGACGAGCACGACCGGTCGCGGGGACCGGGCGACGACCCGCTGGGACACGGAGCCGACCACGAACCCCGTGACGCCGCTCAGGCCGCGGGAGCCGAGGACCAGCAGCTCCGCCTCCTCCGCGGCGGCGAGCAGGGCGGCGACAACCCCAGGTGCCGGTGCGAGGGGTCGTGGACTGCCATGGTGCTGATCCCTTCCAGGGGTGGTGCACGGGGACTTGAGGCCTCTTGTTTGCACCTTCAATGTCCCGCGTCGGCGCCAGGGATCGCAGGGGCTGCCGGACCCGGACGACGGGGCCGAACGTCCCCACCGGCGGGGCCCGTTCAGCCGCCCCAGGTCCACTCCGCGACCTCGGGCAGATCGGTGCCGTGCTCGCGGATCCAGCCGTGGTGCCGGGTGCGGGCGTCCTCCATCCGCTGCCGTACGGCCGCGGCGCGGACCGCGAGGCCGGGGACGCGGTCGATGACGTCCATGACCAGCCGGTAGCGGTCCATGTCGTTGCCGACGACCATGTCGAACGGGGTGGTCGTGGTGCCGATCTCCTTGTAGCCGCGCACATGCAGGTGCTGGTGCCCGGTGCGGCGGTAGGCGAGGCGGTGGACCAGCCACGGGTAGCCGTGATAGGCGAAGATCACCGGTTTGTCAGGGGTGAAGAGGCCGTCGTACTCGAAGTCGGTCATCCCGTGCGGGTGTTCCTCGCGCGGCAGCAGCCGGGCGATGTCGACGACGTTGACCACGCGGACGGCGAGCTCGGGCAGGTGGCGGCGCAGCAGCTGGGCGGCGGCCAGCACTTCCTGGGTGGGGACGTCGCCCGCACAGGCGAGCACCACGTCGGGCTCGCTGCCGTTCTCGGTGCCGGCCCACTCCCAGATCCCGGCGCCGCGGGCGCAGTGGACACGGGCCTGGTCCATGGTCAGCCAGTCGAAGCAGGGCTGTTTCCCGGCGACGATCACGTTCACGTAGTCGCGGCTGCGCAGGGCGTGGTCGGCCACCGACAGCAGGGTGTTGGCGTCGGGCGGCAGGTAGACCCGTACGACCTCGGGGCTCTTGTTGAGGACGTGGTCGACGAAGCCGGGGTCCTGGTGGGAGAAGCCGTTGTGGTCCTGGCGCCAGACGTGCGAGGTCAGCAGGTAGTTGAGGGAGGCGATGGGGGCGCGCCAGGACAGGCGGCGGGTCACGCGCAGCCATTTGATGTGCTGGTTGACCATGGAGTCGACGATGTGCACGAACGCCTCGTAGCAGGAGAACAGTCCGTGCCGGCCGGTGAGGAGGTAGCCCTCCAGCCAGCCCTGGCAGGTGTGTTCGGAGAGGATCTCCATCACGCGGCCGTGCCGGTCCAGGTGTTCGTCCACGTCGAGGATGCCGGCCTGCCAGGCCTTGCCGCTGGCGGCGTAGACGGCCTGGAGGCGGTTGGAGGCGGTCTCGTCGGGGCCGACGATACGGAAGTCTCGCCGGTCGGCGGTGGCGCGCATGACGTGCTCCAGGAAGTCGCCGAGCACGCGGGTC
The DNA here is from genome assembly GCF_053591955.1 of Streptomyces sp. NPDC002845. Classification (NCBI taxonomy): domain Bacteria; kingdom Bacillati; phylum Actinomycetota; class Actinomycetes; order Kitasatosporales; family Streptomycetaceae; genus Streptomyces; species Streptomyces sp. NPDC002845. The sequence goes on from NZ_JBSFUU010000011.1 coordinate 88,219, forward strand.
GGTTCGTGGAGGGTCGCGCCTGGTTCGTCGACGGCGACGGCGTACCGGTCCAGCGACGGCAGGGGCAGTTCGCGCAGCAGCAGTCCGCCGTTGGCGTGCGCGGTGGCGCCGAGCCTGCGGGCGCCGTCCGGGACGCAGGCCAGCACGTCGGGCCGTGGGCTGCCGTGCTCGTCGAACAGTTCCCCGGGGCGGTACGAGCGCAGCCACGCCTCCAGTTCTCGCAGGTGATCAGGGTTGTCCCGTACGGCGGACAGCGGGACCTGGTGGGAGCGCCAGGTGCCCTCGACCTGCTTGCCGTCGACCTCCGCCGGGCCGGTCCAGCCCTTGGGGGTGCGCAGCACGATCACCGGCCAGCGGGGGCGTTCGGTGGCGCCGTCCTCACGGGCGGCGCGCTGGATCGCGGCGATGCGGTCCAGGGCGGTGTCCATCGCCCCGGCCATCAGCCGGTGGACGGCGATCGGGTCGTCGCCGGTGACGTGGAGCGGGTCGTGGCCCAGGCCCCGCAGCAGCTCGTCGAGCTCGGCCTCGGGGAGCCGGGCCAGCACGGTCGGGTTGGCGATCTTGTAGCCGTTGAGGTGCAGGATCGGCAGGACGGCGCCGTCGTGGACCGGGTCGAGGAACTTGTTGGAGTGCCAGGACGTGGCCAGCGGGCCCGTCTCGGCCTCACCGTCGCCGATCACACAGGCGACCACGAGGCCCGGGTTGTCGAGGGCGGCGCCGTAGGCGTGTGAGAGCGCGTAGCCCAGTTCGCCGCCCTCGTGGATGGAGCCGGGCGTCTCCGGCGCGACATGGCTGGGGACCCCGCCGGGGAACGAGAACTGTTTGAAGAGGCGCGCCATGCCGTCGGCGTCCCGGGTGATGTCGGGGTACGTCTTCGTGTACGTCCCCTCCAGCCAGGAGTTGGCCAGCACGGCGGGCCCGCCGTGGCCCGGACCCCAGATGCACAGGGCGTCCAGGTCACGGGCCTTGATCACGCGGTTGAGGTGCGTGTGCACCAGGTTCAGACCGGGGGACGTGCCCCAGTGGCCGAGGAGGCGCGGTTTGACGTGTGCGGGGCGCAGCGGCTCGGTCAGCAGGGGGTTCGCCATGAGGTAGATCTGGCCGACGGACAGATAGTTCGCGGCGCGCCAGTGGGCGTCCAGGGTCCTCAGCTCGGCGTCGGTGAGCCGGGTGGACGCCTGCTGCGTGTCGACGGTCATGGTGGAGTCCCCTTCCTGGTCGGGGTGCGGGCCGCCGGGGTCGGCGGGTCACACCTCCCCACGTTTCACGGACCCTCCGGGTACCCGACAGGGCCCACCGGGCCACATCCGGGGACCGCCCGGTGCTCGGGTCCCGGCTCCCGGGCAGGGTGACGGCGCGGCGGTGTTTGCTCCGGGACGAGCCGCCGGGCGCACGGCGACGGTGGAGACCGCGTCCCGGCGCCCGGCGACGGTGGAGCCCCCGTCCCTGCTCCCGCTCGCGCGCCGGTGCCGAGACGGGACGGGACGGGACGGGAACAGCCTCCTGCTTCACAGGCCCGCAAGCCGTACTCCCTGAACTGGTCCCGCACCCGTTCGACCAGCCCGGCGTCGGGCACCGGCATGTCCCGCAGCGGGAAGTCGATGCCGAGGGCGTCGTACTTGGCGGCGCCGAGCTTGTGGAACGGCAGGACGTCCACCCGGTCGACGTTGCGCAGCCCGGCCAGGACGAGCGCGGGCGTCGCGGGTGCGATCTGCTCGCCGGTCCTCTCGTCCCGGCCGCCGTTGACCGCGTACAGCAGTGCCTTGGCGAGGGTGACCCGGACGCCGAAGAACTGCATCTGCCGGCCGACCGCCGTCGCGGAGACGCAGCAGACGATCGCGGTGTCGTCGCCGGTGCACGGCCGCATCAGGTCGTCGGACTCGTACTGAACGGCGCTGGTGTCTATGGAGACCTGGGCGCAGAACTCCTTGAACCCGGCGGGCAGTTCGGGCGACCACAGCACGGTGGGGTTGGGCTCGGGCGCGGGGCCGAGGTTGTAGAGGGTCTGGAGGAGGCGGAACGAGGTGCGGGTGACCAGCGGCCGGTTGGCCGGGGCCCGGACGATCGGGGGCTCACACAATGTGGTTCACGCCGTACAGCGTGCGTCCGCCGCCGAGTTCACGACCGGTGACCAGTTCGGGCTCGATGCGTACGAAGACCTCCTCGGGCGAGGGGGCCCAGGAACGCGGGCCGACACGGGACAGGCGCTCGTTCTCGTCGGGGTCGGTCACCACGGCGGCACGGCCGGTGACGACCACGCTCCAGCCGGAGTGGGCGACGGCGTCGACCTCGTCCGCCTCGAAGGCGACGACGACGCCGTCGATGGCACGCACCAGCTCGGAGGCGGCCGAGGTGCGCACCGGCACCGCGCCGTCGGTATCCAGGCTGAGTTGACCGGCAGCACCGCGGGCAGCGCCTGACGCGTGTGGACGATTCGGCCGACCGGAGCCTTCGCCAACAGACGCAGACACTCCTGACGGCCCAGTTCACGGAAGCCATCATTCGGGTACATGGGTCACCCGTCCTTCGCCTGATACAGCTGTCTGCATCCCACCATCAGACGTGCCGCGCCCCTGGGTGAGGGGCCATCCGGTCCCGGCCCGACGCGGAGCGGCCCTGAATCCGTGGCCGGTCGGCGCGGGCGCCCGCGGCTCCGGCGAGGCCACGGCGCGGGAGGACCAAGAGGGACCAATCGGCCCTTCCGTACGGTCCGCCGTGCCCGTTTTCCTCTCGCCATGACCGGAACCCTCATCAGGTCCACGTCTCCCCACACCGAGCGTGCCGTCGGCGGGACGCCCGTACTCTGCTCGGTACCCTGCTCGCCGCTCATGGTCCGCACCTCCTCGGGGTCACCCTTTGGAAGGTGGCAGACCGCGCCACGCCCCGGCATGGGCCGACCAGACGGCACCGGAGGGCCGACCGGGCCAAGTCCGGTGCGGGACGAGGGCCGTTCAGCCTTTGGTGCCGCACGAGCCGCGCTGCCAGGGCCTCGGGCAACCGCCCGTGCACCTCGAAGGCGTGCCCCAGCCCGGCGCCCCGCAGCAGCCGCGGGAAGCGGTCGCTGTCGGAGACGAGGCGCAGCCGGCCGTGCCGTTCCAGGACCCGGTTGTGAGCCCGGCACAGCACGCCCAGTCCGCTGCAGTCGATGAAGTCGATGAAGTCGATGAAGTCGATGAAGTCGATGAGCAGAGCCTTGTGGCCCGGGGACCGTCCGACGCACGCGGCAGCGCCGTGCAGCGGCACGACGACGGCGGCAGGTCGGCCACGTCGACGACAACCGGCACCACGGGGTCGGCGCGCAGCGGCCCGCGGACGGTGTGCCGTTGCCCCAGGGCCGCGTGCATCCGTTCCTCGTCGTGTGTGGGCCTCCCATGGGCTCCCCAGCCCACCCTGGCGAGGAACGCCGGGTTCCACGGGTGCGGGAAGGGTTCCACGAGCGGGCTGAAGCCGAGGTGCCGCATGGCGAGGCGGATGTTGAACAGGGCGGCGCCGCAGCTGATGACCATCTCGCGGCGTACGGATCGGTCAGAAGCAGGCGCCGGGTGACGTCCGCGTGGACCTCGACACCACCGCCCCCGGCCTCCTCGACGAACAGCCAGGGCTGGGTGTTGTGCACCGACGGCGCGGCGACGGCGGCCCGGACGAGATGGTGGGCCGCGTGGCTCGGGCGTACACAGGACGTGGTCATGATCAGTACTGCTCTTTCGTCGTGGGGCCAGGGCCGTTCAGCTCTGGCCCCCGCCGGGGAACAGGCGCAGGCTGAGGAGGAGGACCACAGGAGTGATCGCCATGGAGAGCAAGCAGACCAAGCACTGGACCGTTGAGATCGACATCACCGAGGAGGGCGACGACACACGCGCGCGTGCCGTTCTGAGCACCCCGGCCACGTCGACGGTCACCGGCAAGGGTGTGGCCCGGCGCAACCCGGTCGACCGCCCCGTCCCGGAGATCGGCGACGAACTCGCCGCCAGCCGGGCGCTGGAGGACCTCGCCATACGGCTGCACGACGTGGCCTCCGACGACATCGTCGACCTGTCCGGCCCTGTCTCCCCGTGACGGCCGTACCGGCTCGCGCTCCGTCGCGGAAGCTTTCGGCGCGGTGGTTCCCGTACATGGCGCGTCCGCGCCGTGCCCACGGGACCACCGCGACCGGGCAGGTCACGTGGTGGATGAGCGCGTGGGCCACCGGTCCCGTACGAGAGCCGATCGCCGCGCGGTGACCCTGGCGGCCCGCCACCAGCAGACACGCACCGCCCGCGGCCTTGGCGACGACATGGGCCGCGCGGACTTCGAGCACGGTCTCCCGCACATGGACACCGGGGAACTTCTCGCGCCACGGTTCCAGCAGCACCGCGCTGATGCTCCGCCTCCTGGCGGACCCGGCCGCGCTCCTCGGCGTCCGGGATGCCGTGCCCGTACGGCACGTGCCAGGCGTGCACCGCCCGCAGCGGTGCCCCGCGCAGCTCGGCGGCCCGGAACACGAACTCCAGCACGGTGTCACAGGTCATCCCGACGTCCACGGCGACCGCCACGTCACGGTAGGGCGTACGCGCCGAGGGCCTGCCGGACAGGTCAAGCAGGTGTTCGGCCTCCGCAGTGTTTCACCGGCCCGTACGAGGACGACCGGCCGACCGGTGCGGGCCACGGTCGCCAGGGCGACGGAGCCCGAGAGCAACCCGCCGACGCCGCCGAAACCCCGGCTGCCGATCACCAGCAGCTCGGCGTCCTGGGCCTCGGCGAGCAGGGCGGGCCCCGGTGGCAGGCGCACCTGCTCGGCGGCGATGTACAGCCGCGGGTACCGTTCGGCGAGCCGGTCGCTGACGCCGCGCAGCACGCGCCGCGCCCGGTACTGCGCCGTTCGCGGTTCCGGCCGGGCCGCGCCCGCCCGTACGCCGGGCGGGCCCTCCCGGCGTACGGGCGCAGCGGCAGTTCCCGGCGCCGGGATTCCCTGGCCTCCCAGTCGGGACTCACTCATGTCGTTCCTCCCGCCCGCTCCATGGGGCTCCCTGAGGGCACGCCCGCTCACCAGCCTACGGACGAGCCGTCCTCCGCGGTCGTCGACGGGGAGGCCGCCTGCGCCACCGGCCTGCGCGCGGTGCCGCAGCAGCCGCACGGGCAGCGCGTCGAACGCCGCGGTGAGGACGCAGACCACGCCCACGGCCAGCACCAGCACCAGCACCAGCACCAGCAGAACGGTGAACCGTTCCCAGAACTCCGGCGTCAGACTCGTACCCACGGCGATCGCTCCTTTTCGAAGTCGCGCTGCTCCTCCACTGACAGCCAACTCCGTTACGGGCGGCGGCACATGAGCCGACCGGCTCTCACAGAGGTCTGATGCGGCGCTTGCCCCGGGGGCAACCGAGGCCGATCGGCCCTGGTGTTTTCCCGTCCCGCGTGATGTGCTGAAGGTGACGGGAAGGACCCAGGACAGACGCGGAGAAGCGGTTGGGAACCGCGCACCGCGCAATCAGGATCCGCGAGAAGTGGATGGGGCCCTTCCCGCCCCTTCATGTCTTCATACGGCATGTCTTCATACGGCCTCACGTGCACATGAACGCGTGCGCATGAACGCGTGCGCATGAACGCGTGCGCATGACCGTGGGTGACCGGTCACGCACACGCGGTACGACTCGGCGCGGCGCGCATCCGCGCTCAGATGCGCCGCACGGGGATGGTCCTGGTACCCGCCTTCGCCTCCGGCACCGGAACCATGATGGTCAGGATTCCGTCCTTGTACTCGGCGGTGGCCTCGTCCCCCACGGCCCCGGCAGGCAGCCGGACGGAGCGGGCGAAGGTGCCGTAGCGGAACTCGGTGCGATGCTTCTCCGTGGTCTCCTCACTGCGCTCCGCGCGTAGGGTCAGGACACCCTCCGTGACACTGATCTCGACGTCCTCGGACGGGTCGATGCCCGGCAGTTCTGCGCGCAGCACGTACTTTCCGTCCGTGACGTTCTCCTCGATACGGATGCCGTGCGTCCCCGGAATCACGTGTGCCCCGGGAAACCCGGCCTCGACCCAGCCGAACAGGTCGGGCAGCGGCCGGCCGGACAGCCGCTCGATCTTGCTGCTCATGTCTCCCTCCTCCTCTTGGCCACTTCCAGCGTCCTGTCCGAGTACCCGGACACGCGTGGTCCGACCGGCCCTCCGCGGGCCCCGATCGGCCCGGGGCGTGCGCCTCGCGCCCTGTACACCAGGTACGGCCGGACCAGATGGCCCATCGGGGCGCTCCACACATGGACGAGTCGGGTGAACTGCCAGGCCGCGAAGAGCAGGAAGGCAGTGAGGGCGTGCAGTTGGAGCAGCAGGGGTGCGCCGGTGATCGCCCCGGGGTCGGGCTGGAGGGTGAAGACGCCGCGGAACCGGACGGAGACGGTGGAGCGGTAGTCGTAGCCGTCACCGAAGACGTTGTGGGCAGCGGTGGCGGTGATCCCGAACAGCACGGTGGCGGACAGCAGCGGGAAGAGCACCTTGTCGCTGCGGTCGGTGCCCAGCCGGATCCTGCGGGTCAGCAGCCGCCGGGCGCACAGCATGCCGAGCCAGGCGACCATGGCCACGCCCGCCACCGAACCGCCCCAGACGGCCGCGTTGTGGTACGCGTGCTCGCTGATGCCGACGGCCTCGGTCCAGGAGGCGGGGACGGCCAGACCCACCACATGCCCGGCGATGACCATGAAGGCGCGAGGTGGAACAGCGGACTGCCCCCAGCGCAGCCGGCGGTGTTCGAGGAGCTGGCTGGTGCGGGACGTCCACCCGAACTGGTCGTGCCGGTAGCGCCAGACATGGCCTACGACGCACACGGCGAGGCAGATGTAGGGGACCGCGCCCCAGAGGAGGAGGTCGCCGCCGCCGACGGCGGAGTCGGCTGCGAAGTAAGAGCCTGTGTCATATCCCCGGCCGGATCAGCGCACGTCGTCTGGTGCGTGCGATCGCAAAGCGCCGGAAGGTCCTCGTAGCGGAGCTACTAGGGCCTTCCGGCAACGCGGCTGGGGGTCCCCCCACGCCCTTAAGGCAGTGGGGGAGTGCGTGCCAGGCGGCGGGCGCCCGGCCGGGGACATGACACAGGCTCTAAGGGCCGGAGGTGCTCATCGCAAGCCTTCCGGAGTCGAGAGGGGTGGTGGGCGGGGCCCGCTCGGGCGGGACGCAGGTGCCGGGCGGGGCGTACTCGCCCTCGCCGTACGTCCCGTAGGGGTCGAGGCCCACTTCTTCGTCGGGTGGTCCCTGGGCCACGAGTTCCGCCACGGCCTCCAGGTCCGCCGCGGCGGGCGGCGGGCGCAGGGTGAGCAGCGCGGCCAGGACGTGCCGGTACGGAGAATCCGCGTCCGACAGGGCTCAGTGGATCAGCTCCAGTCCGCGCCGGTCCTGGTCGACGAGCACGATGCCGTCCTCGACCCACTTGTACATCGCGCCCGACGGGCAGGCCGACACGCAGGCCGGGTTGAGACAGTGCTCGCACAGGCGCGGCAAGTGGAAGAGGAAGGTCTGCTCGAACTCGAACTTCACCTTCTGCGCGCACTCGCCGGTCAGGCTGGGGTCGCCGCCGGCGTTCTCGGGGGCGCCGCCGAGGCCGTCCGCCCGGTTGGAGCCCCAGGTGATGGAGGTCGGCTTGCCGGTGAGGACCGAGCGCGGGCTGGCCACGGGGATGTCCTGGCTGGCCGGGGCGCTGACGAGGTTGTCGTAGTCGTAGGTGATCGGCTCGTAGTAGTCCTCTTACGGCTCCTACGCGCTGGGCCCGACCCTGCTGGCCGCGGTGGCGGCCGGAGCGCTGCTGTTCACCGGCACGGGGGTCCGCAGGGCGGTGACCAGGCACACTCCGGCCGCGGAAGCGGTCTAGGCGTTACGGGCCGACGCGGTCGACACCGGCCGCTTCAGGTCCTGCCTGGTCCCTCCTCGCCCCTCCTGGTCACTGCTGGTCACTGCTGGTCACTGCTGGTCACTACGCCCATGCCGGTGTCCAGGTCCCGGCGTCGGGCCGGGGCGAGCCGAGGTGGGTTCGGAGCGTGGTGAGCGCGGGGTGCGGGTTGTCGCCGCGCCAGATCAGTGAGTGCGGGTACACCGGTGTGGGGTCGTGCAGGGCAACGCGCCGCAGGTCGTGCTCGGCGGGCCAGACGAGGCGGGTCTGTTCGCCGACGAAGGTCGCCAGTGCGGCGGAGCCGGCGATCGTGTCGAGGAGCGGCTCGGTGCCGAAGTCGGGGCCGGTCACCTCGACGGAGAACCCGAACGCGGCGGCGAGGTCGTCATAGTAGGCGGCCCACTCCGTACCGGCGACGTTGCCGGGCATCCAGATCCGGTACCCGGCGAGCCGGGCGGGGGTGACCGCACGGGCGGCGGCGAGTTCGTGGGCCGGTCCGACGAGGAGCTGGAGGGGCTCGTCGTGGACCCGGGCGGCCTCGATCCCGTCGGGGAGCTGCCGGGCGGGCACGGTGACGGCCCGAAACGTCGCGTCGATCGTGCCCGAGCGGACGGCCGCGATGGCCGCGTCGGCGTCGAACAGGGTCACGACGTCGAGTTCGGTGTCGGGGTACGCGCGGTGGAAGTCACGCAGCAGGTCGGCCGGAGCGAGATGGCGGCCGATCACGTCGACGCGCAACGCGCGCCGTCCCGGCCGTACGGAAGCGGTCGCCCGCTCCGCGACCCGGAGGAGGTCGCGGGCGTGGGGCAGAAACGCCTGCCCGTCGATGGTGAGTCGGGCTCCCCGCGCGGTACGCGTGAACAGCCGCACCCCGAGTTCTTTCTCCAGCCCGGCGACGCGCTTGGACACGGCCTGCTGGGTGACCGACAGCTGGGCGGCGGCTTCCTGGAACTGGCCCGCGTGCGCCACGGCGACGACGGTGCGTACGGCTTCGAGATCCACGGCGGTCATCGTAGAGGCACAACAGATGGTTGTAACTCGCCCCGGCCACCGGTTGTTTGATGTGCCCGCCCGCCACGCGCTTTGATGTCGGCGGTCAACGGGAGGTTGAGCTCGGCATGAGGGCCAGGCAGTCGCTGGGGCGGCGGTTCGGGTGGCTGTGGGCGGCGTACGCGGTCAGTACGTTCGGCACCCGGTTGGCGTTCGACGCGTTCACCCTGATCGCGGTCCTGGTGCTGGACGCCGGGCCGACGGAAGTGGCGCTGCTGGCGGCAGCGGGGCTCGCGGTGGGGGCGGCGGTGGCGGTGCCGCTGGGCCCGTGGGTGGAGTTCCGCCGCAAGCGGCCGGTGATGGTCGCGATGGATCTGATCCGGTTCGCGGCGCTGATGACCGTCCCCGCCGCGTTCGCGCTCGATCTGCTCAGCTTCGTACAGCTTCTGGTTGTGGCTGTCGTCGTCTCGGCGGCGGACATCACCTTCACGGCGGCGAGCGGCGCCTGTCTGAAGGCGCTCGTCCGGCCCCAGGACCTGCTCGTCGCGAACGGGCGGTTCGAGGCCACGACCTGGACGGCCACCGCGCTCGGGCCGCCGCTCGGCGGGGCCGCGTTCGGGCTGTTCGGGCCGGTGACGACCGTGGTGGCCGACGCGGTCAGCTACCTGCTGTCGGCCGTGGGCATCCGTGCGATGGGCGGCAAGGAGCCTCGCCCCGTACCGGCCGAGACGTCACGGCGGCCCCGGGCCGGTGATCTGCTCGACGGGTGGCGGTACATCCTCACCAGTCCGGTGCTTCGCCCGCTGTTTCTCAACGCGGTCCTGGTCAACGGCCTCATCATGGCGACCTCGCCGCTGCTCGCCGTCCTCATGCTCGGCCGTCTGGGCTTCGCGCCCTGGCAGTACGCCCTCGCCTTCGCCGTGCCCTGCGTCGGGGGCCTGATCGGCTCACGGCTGGCCCGGCGGCTCGTGGCGCGCTCCGGGCGGCACAGGGTCATGCTCGTCGCCGGGACCCTGCGCGCGTGCTGGCCGCTCGGGCTGGCCTTTGTCCGCCCCGGCACCGCCGGTCTCGTGCTCGTCATGACCATCGAACTCGGGCTGATCACCTGCATAGGGGTGTTCAACCCGGTCCTCGCCACATACCGGCTCGACCGGACCGCGCCCGACCGGGTCGCCCGCACCCTGTCCGCGTGGTCGGTCACCGGCAAGGCCACCATCGCGGCCCTGACCGCCCTGTGGGGCCTGCTGGCCGGCCTCACCGGCCCCCGCACGGCGATCGCGATCGCCGGTCTCCTCCTCCTGGCGACCCCGCTGCTGCTCCCCCGATCGCCCCTGCCTGCGCAGACGGCCTGAGTGGGCCATCCGCTCCCCTTGGCGAGGCCCCCAGCCCCTGCTCGTGCCGGGCCGCTCGCGAGGACCCTGGAACCGCAGGGCCCGCGGGCAGCGCGCAGCGCGGATGCCGAGGTGGCGGTGGCAGTGTCCATCGCATCTCCCGAGTGCCCTCCTGTCCGGTCCCTCCCACCTCACCCGTGTACCGGGACGGACTGGGGAGGCCGAACGGCCCCTGTGTCAGGGCCCGTCGAGCCTCGCCGCGCACGAGGTCACGGCCGGGGGCGGCGGCGTGCCGGGCGCCATCGACGTGCCGTGCGAGCAGGAACAGCGCTACAACGCCCAGGCCGGCGAACGGCACCAGGATGCCCCGGGACCGGAGCGGCCAGCGCGAAGGTCAGGAAGAGAAGCACCACAGCGAGCGCGTACAGGACGACTTCCTCCGTGAGCAGGAACAGACGCCGCGTCTTCATGACGTCCCTCCCTCCTGGAGGCCCCTGGAGGTCCTACTCCCCCAGCGTCGCCGGGCGCCCCGGGCGCGGGGAGCGGCCACCCGGCCGTACGACACGGCCACCCGGCCCCTGCCAGATCATGTCCTGATCCGGCGCCCGGTGACGCTCACCAGGTCGATACGCACCCACAGGTCGCGCCGTCCGCCCGCCCAGGGCGTGCTGTACGCCCGCTCTGTCAGCCGGCGCACGGCGGCGGGTTCCGTTAGAGCCTGTGTCATATCCCCGGCCGGGCGCCCGCCGCCTGGCACGCACTCCCCCACTGCCTTAAGGGCGTGGGGGGACCCCCAGCCGCGTTGCCGAAACGCCCACGTGGCTCCTCCCCCACGCTCGAACCGGCTTCGCTCGGCTCGCGCGGGGGCACACCCATCGAGGGCGCTCCGGCGCCTTGCGATCGCACGCTCCCCCACTCTCGGCTGCGCTCTAGCGGGGGGGGACCCCATGACGACGTGCGCTGATCCGACCGGGGATAGGACACAGGCTCTCACCTCGCGCGCACGGCCACGTACGAGCACGCTTCAGCCCCTCGCTGAACGCCTCGACGTGGTCGACCTCGAACGCCACTTGGCAGCCCGCGGCCTGGGACGGTGTCGTACCGGGGTCGGTGCGGAAGACGATCGCGTCGTCGACGACGCTGTAGTTGACCGGCACGATCACCGGCCCCGAGACGGTGGGCACCGCGACCCGGCCCACGCCGTGCGTCGAGAGCAGGGCCCGGCATTCCGCGGCGCTCAGCTCGACGAACTCGGGGTGAGGGGCGGCCAGGCCGAGTCCGGGCGGCCGTTCCACGCTGCCACCGGTGAGTTCGCTGACGGTGGTTTTCAGGACGTCCGCCAGCCTGAAGAGCGCGCCCGTGCCGGTGCAGCGCCGGGCTGTTCCTCCAAGTACTGGAGGTAGCTGGTGGCCACGCCCGCTCGGGTGGCTGTCTCCGCCCGGGTCAGACCGAGTTCGGCGCGGCGCAGCGCGAGGCGACGCCCGAGGTCGCCGACCGGGGGCCTCCCCGCCGTGCTGGACGACGCCTGTTGTTCCGCCATGGCCACCGCTCCCTCTCGTCGGACCGCCCCAACGGGCGGACTGTCCCACGGAGGGCTCCCCGATGCCGGGTTTGCCCCGCAGATCCAGCTTGTCCAGATGCCACCGGGCTCCACTTGGGCGGTCGGCCCCTGTCCCCGGCCGGACGGGCCCCCACAGCGGCGACGGCCCGACCATGGCGGGAGAGAAGGCTGAGAGGATTGGGCCGAATGAACACGAAGGAGGCGGCTGTGGCCGAAATCAACATCAGACTCGATGCCGAGTTGGTGGTGGAAGTGATGGTCCTGACCGGGGTCGGGTCACCTCAGGAGGCCGTCGAGGTGGTCGTGCGCGACTACATCGCCCGCGGTCACCGCACGGAGGCACTCACCGCGCTCAGGGACGAGGGGCTGCGCGAGGTGGAGGTCAAGCCGCAGGAGACACAGGGCTGACGGTGCCGGGCGCCGGCAGTCCTCGTCGAGTTCACGGCGGGAACCCGTTCGTGACCGTGGCCCGGCGCCCGGCGCGTCACTCCGTCCCACGCAGCGCGACCCAGGTCTCGCGGCCCACGACTCCGTCGGCGTCCAGGCCCTTGTCGCTCTGGAAGCTTCGCACCGCGGCCTCTGTTCCGGGGCCGAAGTTGCCGTCCCCGTCGGTGCTCCCGACTCCGTACCCGCGCTTTGTCAGCATGCACTGCAATTGCTGGACGCGTTTGCCCTGGTTTCCCTGGCGTGTGCGTCCGTTGCCTGAGTAGTGCGTGCAGTCCGAGTTCCAGGGCGCTGTCGCGGACTCGGGCGATGCGCTGGTCGAGGTCGACGACGGAGTGGGGTCGGTCACGGTGCCGGTATCGATATCGGTACCAGCGTCGGCACCGGCACCGGCACCGGCGTCAGCACCGGCTCCGACGCTGGTCTCGGTGCCGGGGACAGCGGGGTCGTCTCGTCGGCCGTCGCCGGCGGAGCCGGAGACCTCGGAGGGCGAGGCATCGCCGCCGGCGACGTTGGCACCGTTGCCGGACGTACCCGGGGCGGACGTCCCGTCCGAGGACCCGGGCGTCGGCGGGAAGGTGTCATCGCCGGTTCCGGCGGTGGTCGGCGCGACGGCCCCCGGGGGAGAGGCGGCTGAAGGAGCGTCGTGGCGGGTGAGCACGAAGAGCGCCGCGGCCGCGGCGCAGAGGGTGATGCCCGCGGCGACGGCCGGCACCGGCTTCCTGCGGACCCGGGCGAGGGCTCCCGCTGGGCGTGACGGCTTCGGCGGCGCTTCGGCTTCGGCGGAAGGTCCTGTCGCCTCCACCGGCGGCCCGGACTGGGGCGGAGCCGACTGGGCGGCGCGTTCCGACGGGGCCGGCAGCACCGCCTTCGGCGGGTCGTCCGCGGACCGGAGGTGCGCCATCCGTTCGACGGGGAGGAGATGCAGCGCCTCGTACGCCCGCTGCCGGGCCAGCACCTTGCCATGGAGCGGTTCGGGCCAGCCGGGCGTCCGGGCCTGCGCGCCGGCCGCGTCGATCAGGTCCCGCGGGGTGGGCCGCTGCTCGGGCTCCTTGGCGAGGCAGGCGGACAGCAGCGAGCCGAGCGCCGGGTCCGCCTCCGAGATCTCGCCGATCACCTCGGGATTCGGCTCCTCGAACGCCACCCGGTGCATCACGTCGACCCCGGTGCCGTCGCCGAACGGAGCACGCCCGGCCGCCGCGTAGACCAGTGTCCCGGCCAGCGAGAACACGTCCGACGCCGTGTCGCACCGGCCCGTCCTCAGGTACTCCGGCGACATGTAGGCCGGGGTTCCCACCCGGTTGCCCGTGCCGGTGATCGCGCTCGCGTCGGCGGCCTTCGCGATGCCGAAGTCGATCACATGTGCGCCCCGAACGGACAGCAGCACGTTGGACGGCTTCAGATCCCGGTGCACGATGCCTGTGGCGGCGAGGTCGGCAAGCGCCTCCCCCAGCTCCGCCACCAGCCGCCAGACCGTGGCCGCCCCCAGGGAACCGTCCTCACGTACGACTTCCGCCAGGTCGAGTGCCGGGAGGTACTCGGTGGCCATCCACAGCAGTTCGTGCTGGAAGCCCGTCCCGCATAATCTCGGCGTGTGCGGCGTACGGACCTGGCCGTGCACCGACACCTCGTGCTCGAACCGGCGCCGGAACCTGGTGTCCTCCGCGTACTCGGGCCTGATCACTTTCACCGCGAACAGACCGGGGCTGTCGTCCTCGGGGCGTGCCAGATAGACCCGTCCCATGCCACCGCTGCCGAGCAGCGCCAGCGGCAGATAGGGGCCGACGCGGCGCGGGTCGCCGGGGCGCAGGGGTGCGGCAGCGGCCTCCCGCAGTGCGGACGCCTCGTTCGCCACCGGGTCCGGTGGCACCGGTCGCTCTTCTGACACGGAACCCCCGAAGTGATTTTCGTCGTACGCCAGTTCGCCTCTGGCGTACGCCAGTTCGCCCCTCAAGAACATGAGGCTAGCTCAGCTCGGACGCATGTTCAGGCTTTCAAGAACTTCCGTCACACAGAGCACTCGGGACGGCTGGTTCCGGCCCATCGCACGGAGCCCGCGGCGCCGACGGCCGCGGCAGACAACCGGAGAACAATGTCTCGGCACGGGCATACAACCACACGTGACATCTCATGGGTCAAACCAGTGCCGCACTCCACCGGCAACGGCACCCGACCACGACAAGCCGTACAACAAGCCGTACAGCAAGGGGAGTCCACGTGCGTATGCCTTCACTGGCGGCCCGTCTGACCGCGACCGCCTTCCTCGCCCTGGGCCACGGCAGGGGCCGGCACACTGCCGGCCCACGGAGCCGAGACCGCCCCCGCGCGGAGCACCGCGGTGGCGGCGGCCTACGAACTCACGATCGACAGCGCCAAGTTCCTGACCACCTTCAACAACCGCACCGTCAACCTGACCGGCCGCCTGACCCTGGCCGACGGCACCCCGGTCGCCGGCACGCGGGTCTTCCTGCGGACGTACTTCGAGAGCGAGTACAACGCGCGGACCGTCGTCGACGCCAAGGGCAAGTTCACCGTCCGCGCCAAGATCCGGAGCTACGACAACGAGTTCGTGGCCGTCGGGCGCCACCAGCCGTGCGACCCGTGCGCACCCAACGTGTCGGTACACGTGACCATCGGCACCCGCAGCGCCGATACTGCGATCGGAGAACCGGCCGCCGGCCCCACCAGGAGGTACTCATGAAGATGCTCATCAACGTCGCGGAGACCGTGGTCGCGGATGCCCTTCGAGGAATGGCGGTCGCGCATCCGGAGCTGACGGTCGACGTCGACAACCGGGTGATCGTACGGCGGGACGCGCCGGTGGCGGGGAAGGTGGCGCTCGTCTCCGGCGGCGGTTCGGGGCACGAGCCGCTGCACGGCGGGTTCGTGGGGCCGGGGATGCTGTCGGCCGCTTGTCCGGGTGAGGTGTTCACGTCTCCCGTGCCGGACCAGATGGTGCGGGCCGCGGCCGCCGTGGACAGCGGGGCGGGGGTGCTGTTCATCGTGAAGAACTACACCGGGGACGTGCTGAACTTCGACATGGCGGCGGAGCTCGCCGAGGACGAGGGCATCCAGGTCGCCAAGGTCCTCGTCAACGACGACGTGGCCGTCACCGACAGCCTGTACACCGCCGGGCGGCGCGGCACCGGCGCCACGCTGTTCGTGGAGAAGATCGCCGGTGCCGCCGCCGAGGAGGGGCAGCCGCTGGAGCGGGTCGAGGCGCTGGCCCGGCAGGTCAACGACAGCTCCCGCAGCTTCGGTGTCGCCCTCAGTGCCTGTACGACTCCCGCCAAGGGCAGCCCGACCTTCGATCTCCCGGCCGGGGAGCTGGAGTTGGGCATCGGCATCCACGGCGAACCCGGGCGGGAGCGGCGGGCGATGATGACCTCGCGGGAGATCGCCGACTTCTCGGTGAACGCGGTCCTGGAGGACCTCACCCCGCGCAACCCCGTCCTCGTCCTGGTCAACGGCATGGGCGCGACCCCGCTGCTGGAGCTGTACGGCTTCAACGCGGAGGTGCAGCGCGTGCTGGCCGAGCGCGGGGTGGCCGTGGCACGCACGCTCGTCGGCAACTACGTCACCTCGCTCGACATGGCGGGCGCGTCGGTGACCCTGTGCCAGATCGACGAGGAACTGCTGCGGCTGTACGACGCGCCGGTGAAGACGCCGGGGCTGCGCTGGGGCATCTGACGGTCACGGACATCATCCGACGCTCGCTCACCATCCGTACCACGCAAGGAGACTCCGTGCTCGACGCCGACTTCTTCCGCCGCTGGATGGCGGCCACCGCGGCGGCTGTGGACCGCGAGGCCGAACGGCTCACCGCCCTCGACTCACCGATCGGTGACGCCGACCACGGCAGCAATCTGCAGCGCGGGTTCACCGCCGTGGTGGCCGCGCTGGAGAAGGAGACGCCCCAGACGCCCGGCGCCGTCCTCGTACTCGCCGGGCGGCAGCTGATCTCGACGGTGGGCGGGGCGTCCGGGCCGTTGTACGGCAC
The DNA here is from genome assembly GCF_053591955.1 of Streptomyces sp. NPDC002845. Lineage (NCBI taxonomy): Bacteria > Bacillati > Actinomycetota > Actinomycetes > Kitasatosporales > Streptomycetaceae > Streptomyces > Streptomyces sp. NPDC002845. The sequence continues at coordinate 104,394 of NZ_JBSFUU010000011.1, forward strand.
CCTCCTGCGCCGTACCGGCAAGGCGCTCGGGGACGCGGGCGAGGTGAGTCAGGGGCAGCTCACGGACGCGCTGCGCACGGGTGTCGACGCGGTCATGTCCCTCGGAGGGGCCGCTCCGGGGGACAAGACCATGGTCGATGCTCTGGTGCCCGCAGTCGACGCCCTCGAAGAGTCGTTCACGGCGGCCGGGGCCGCCGCCGAGGAGGGCGCGCTGGCCACCACGCCGTTGCAGGCACGCAAGGGCCGGGCGAGCTATCTGGGCGCGCGGAGTATCGGGCACCAGGACCCGGGGGCCACCTCGTCCGCGCTGCTGATCGCCGCGCTCGCGGAGGCCGCCGATGTCTGACTCCGCACAGGAACTCGTCGGCATCGTGCTCGTCTCGCACAGCGCCGCTGTCGCCGCCTCGGTCGCCGAGCTTGCGAAGGGGCTCGCGGGCGGGGGTACGACCGCTCCGGTCGCCCCGGCGGGCGGCACCGAGGACGGCGGCCTGGGAACCAGCGCCGAGCTGATCTCGGAGGCGGCCGCCTCCGTGGACCGCGGCGCCGGGGTCGCGGTCCTGACCGACCTCGGCAGCGCGGTCCTCACCGTGAAGGCCCTCCTCGCCGAGGGCGACGAACTCCCCGGCCGCACCCGGCTGGTCGACGCCCCCTTCGTCGAGGGCGCGGTCGCCGCCGTCGTCACGGCCTCGGCAGGCGGGGATCTCGCGGCGGTGGCGGCGGCGGCTTCGGAGGCGTACACGTACCGGAAGGAGTGATCCCCGGCCGAACGGGGCGTGGCGTCCTCACTCGCCCTCCACGAACCTCCGCGCCAGCTCCTCCCCCTGGGCCACCGCCGCCGCCTGGTCCTCGATGGGTGACACGTGGGAGTCCTTGAAGACGAGATAGGTGACTCCCGAGTCGACGCCGCCGCGGAGGGGGTCGGGGTTGATGCCGAGGGCCTTGGCGGTGGCGTACGAGGCCTCGCCGATGACCGTGCTCGGGCCGGTGTCGCCGACGACGGCGTACTGGACGCGGCCCTGGTGGATGACGGCGGCGACGGAACCGCCGCGGACTCCGTGGTCGCGGTAGTTCCAGATGGCGCTCGGCGCGGGGACGACGATGAACGGGAGGGTCTCGGCGTCCAGGGGGCGGCCGTCGGACTGCTGGTAGGCGGTGTTCGGGTGGAACCACGGGTCGGTGTCGCGGTTGCAGCGGGCGCCCGGACGGCCGTCGCAGTCGATGTCCATGTCGGCCTTCCAGAACACCGCACCCTGTGTGCCGCAGACGGGGATGTCGGCGGGGGCACCGGCGTCACTGCGGTAGTGGCCCTTCGAGACGACCATGCAGCTGTGCAGCCGGGCCAGCAGGTCGGCGGCGCGGACGGTGCCCTCATGCTGTATGGCCTCCCGCGGTTGTGCCGAAGCGGACAGTGCGACGGGGGCGAGCAGGGCGGCGCCGGCCACGGCCAGCGTCAGCGACGGGACACGCACGATAAGGGGCCCTCTCCTGGGGGACACTGACGGTCACTCACCAAAGGTGGAGGGGGTCGGGGAAGACGGCCACTGGGAGGGGGCCGGACGGTGCACGGCGCCCTCCTCGCGGGCGTGCGGCCGAGAGGCCGGACCTCGCTCGGCCCCGGCCGCTCGGCCGCCCACGCCGACGCGGGATCAGCGACGACAGCGGCCCGCGCCGTACAGCACGAACTGCCCTGAGTGGCAGGCCAGTTCACGCCGCGTCAGACATCAGCATACGTACGCCCGCACCGGTCCGGCGAACCGGGAAGCCTTCCGTCCACCCTCTTGACAGGGCCGCGCGGCACCATGTCGACGGACGACCGGGGTGTACGGCGACGCTCCGCGGGACGAGGCCACGTACAGCTTCGTCATCCTTCGTCCGCCCGGCGCCCTCGGCCCTGAGCCCTCCGCCCTCCGCCCTCCGCCGGACGAAGGAATCCGTCACCTGCCCGGGGGCCGTCCGCATGCGGGCCGGGCCGAGGGCGCGTTGGCTCTCCCTGTGGCAGCACGGGGTTTCCCGATCCTCGGCGGCGCAAGGGATGTACCGCCAACCGTGCCGCCGGAGGGCAGTCCTATGCGTACCATTCAGCTACTCCTCCGCGCCGGCCCGACCGTGGCCGCCGCCGCTGCGCTTCCGCTCGCCCTGGCCGCCCCGTCGGTCTCCGCCCAGGGGTCGGGGATCTCGGTGAGCACCACCGGGTCCAGCGTCTCGGTGACCACGAGCGCATGCCCGACCGCGACCGCCGACGGCAGTTTCGGCAGGGCCTCGCTGCTGTCCAGCGGGCAGGCGAACTTCGCCCAGGGGCGCCAGGCGACCTTGACCGGGACGAGCGCCACCCAGTCCGCCGCCTGGGCCAACGTCAGTCCCGGTACGTACACCGTCATCGTGATCTGCGGCTCGAACCAGCAGACGGCGGGCACCCAGTCCATCGTCGTCTCCGCGACCCCCACCATCTCCGCGACAGCCTCGCCCTCGCTCGGCGTCATCGGCGGTGTCGGCGGGGCCGCCAAGGAGTACGGCACCCTCACGCTGGTGGGCGGCGGGGCCCTGGTGGCCGTGGGCGCGGGGGCGACGGTCTGGTTCCTGCGCCGGCGGGCGAAGCCGCACCGGCTCTGAGGGCTCTCCGCGTAGGTGGCCGCCGGCGTGTGTACGGCCGCCTACGTGCGCTCTCCGTGCGTGGGCAGCTGCTCGAACTCCTCCAGGGCATGGGTCAGCCACTCGGTCCAGAAGGTCTCCAGGTCGATGCCGGCCCGCAGGATCAGATGCTGGAGCCGGTCCTGGGGTGAGGTTCTGTCGGGTCCGAAGTCCCGCTCCTGGATCGTCTCGTACTCCGCCAACTGCCGCTGGTGCAGGGAGAGATGGCGCCGCAGATCGGCCTCGATGCCCGCGGTGCCGACCACGGCCGAGGCGCGCAGCCGCAGCAGCAGGGCGTCCCGCAGCGGCTTGGGGTCCTGGGGCGTGGCGGTCCAGCGGGCCAGTTCCTCGCGGCCCGCCGGCAGCACCTCGTAGCTCTTCTTCTGCCCGCGCGTCGGCTGCTCGGACGGCAGGGCGCGGATGTAGCCCTCGCCCTCCAGTTTTCCCAGCTCGCGATAGATCTGCTGATGCGTCGCCGACCAGAAGTAGCCGATCGACTTGTCGAACCGGCGGGTCAGCTCAAGGCCCGACGACGGCTTTTCGAGCAGGGCGGTGAGGATCGCGTGCGGGAGTGACATGGGGGTCATCCTAGGGACGGCCTGCGCGCCCCCTACAGCGCCGCCGCAAGCTCGGTCCCCTGCTTGATCGCGCGCTTGGCGTCCAGTTCCGCCGCCACGTCGGCGCCGCCGATGAGGTGGGCGCTGCGGCCCGCGGCGACGAGTTCCTCGTACAGATCGCGGCGCGGCTCCTGTCCCGTGCAGAGGACGATCGTGTCGACCTCGACGAGCTGTCGTACGCCGTCGACGGTCACGTGGAGTCCGGCGTCGTCGATGAGGTCGTACTGGACGCCGGGGACCATGGTGACGCCGCGGTGCTTGAGCTCGGTGCGGTGGATCCAGCCGGTGGTCTTGCCGAGTCCGGCGCCGACCTTGGCCGTCTTGCGCTGCAGGAGGTGGACCGAGCGCGGTGGGGCGGGCCGTTCGGGCGCGGCGAGGCCGCTGGGGGCGCGGTAGTCCATGTCGACGCCCCATTGCCGGCAGTACGCCGCCGGGTCCTCGCTCGTCTTGTCGCCACTGTCGGTGAGGTACTCGGCGACGTCGAAGCCGATGCCGCCGGCACCGAGGACGGCGACCCGGTCGCCGACGGGGGCGCCGTCGCGCAGGACGTCGAGGTAGCCGAGGACGCTGGGGTGGTCGACGCCGGGGATGTCGGGGGTGCGCGGGGTGACACCGGTGGCGACGACGACCTCGTCGTACTCGGAGAGGTCGTCCGCGTCGACGTATGTGCCCAACCGTACGTCCACGCCGTGCAGTTCGAGCTGGGTACGGAAGTAGCGCAGCGTCTCGTCGAACTCCTGCTTGCCCGGTACCTTGCGGGCGACGTTGAGCTGGCCGCCGATCTCGTGGGCGGCGTCGTACAGCGTCACGTGGTGACCGCGCTCGGCGGCGGAGACGGCGCAGGCGAGTCCGGCCGGGCCCGCGCCCACGACGGCGACGCGCTTGCGCAGCCGGGTCGGGGAGAGGATCAGCTCGGTCTCGTGGCAGGCGCGCGGGTTGACCAGGCAGGAGGTGATCCGGCCGCTGAAGGTGTGGTCGAGGCAGGCCTGGTTGCAGCCGATGCAGGTGTTGATGGCCTCGGGCCGGCCGTCGCGTGCCTTGTTGACGAAGTCCGGGTCGGCGAGCATCGGGCGGGCCAGCGACACCATGTCGGCGTATCCGTCGGTGAGCAACCCCTCGGCCAGTTCCGGGGTGTTGATGCGGTTGGTGGTCACGAGGGGGATCGAGACGGCGCCCATGACCTTCTTCGTCACCCAGGCGTACGCGCCGCGCGGCACCGAGGTGGCGATGGTGGGGATCCGGGCCTCGTGCCAGCCGATGCCGGTGTTGATGATCGTCGCTCCGGCGGCCTCGACGGCGCGGGCGAGGGTGACCACCTCGTCGAGAGTGGAACCGCCGGGGACGAGGTCGAGCATCGACAGCCGGTAGACGACGATGAAGTCCTCGCCGACCGCCTCGCGCACGCGGCGCACGATCTCGACGGGGAAGCGCATGCGGTTCTCGTACGAGCCGCCCCAGCGGTCGTCGCGGTGGTTGGTCCCGGCGGCGATGAACTCGTTGATGAGATAACCCTCGGAGCCCATGATCTCGACGCCGTCGTATCCGGCTCTCCGGGCGAGCCGGGCCGCGCGGGCGTAGTCGTCGATGGTCCGCTCGACCTCGGTGTCGGTGAGCGCGTGCGGTACGAAGGGGCTGATCGGGGCCTGGAGGGCGCTCGGTGCGACGAGGTCGCGATGGTAGGCGTACCGCCCGAAGTGCAGAATCTGCATCGCGATCCTGCCGCCCTCGCGGTGCACGGCGTCGGTGATCTCCCGGTGCCGCTCGGCCTCCGCCTCCGTGGTGAGCTTCGCACCGCCCTCGTACGGCCGCCCCGCCTCGTTGGGCGCGATCCCACCGGTGACGATCAGCCCCACTCCCCCGCGCGCCCGGGCCGCGTAGAACTCCGCCATACGCTCGAAGCCGCGCTCGGCCTCCTCCAGGCCGACGTGCATGGAACCCATGAGTACGCGGTTGGGCAGCGTGGTGAAGCCCAGGTCGAGGGGGCTCAGCAGGTGCGGGTAACGGCTCATGGGGGCCTCCGTGCGTGGCGTCGTCCGTTCCGTTGTAGACGACGAGCCAGGGTTTGTGCAACTAGTTGCACAACAAGCTCGCGGCAGGAAAGACCGGGCACCTGATGTGCCAGCATGATCCAATGGCCGATCCACTCCCACGACCGTCCGGCGCTCAGCTCCTGGATGTACGCCGACTCCGCCTGAGCGAAGGCTCAGTGCCTCCCGTGCCGCCCGAACACCGGGCGGCCATGAACCGCATATGGGACGCGGCGGTTCAGGCCAACCCGAGCCTCTTCGACGGGCCGATGGCCGCCTGTGCGGGGCTGGAGTGGGAAGGGCCGGACAGTCTGGTCGTCACCTGGGCGCGGGTGACCTACCGGTACCGCGCCCTGCGGCAGGTTCCGGGGGCCGATGTGCGGCTGACGTCGCTGTTCGTGAGCATCGTGCAGCCGACGGACGACGGGGGTCTGCTGGTGGGACGGATGGCACCCTGGACCGCGGCGCCCGGCCGCTGGCAGCTGCCGGGCGGGTCCGTCGAACCGCCGGCCGACCACCGGCCGCTCGACCTGGCCGCCCTGCGCCGGCACGCCGCCCGAGAACTCGTCGAGGAGACCGGTGTCGTCACGCCGTCCGACGACCTGACCCTGCGGCTCGTCACCCGTGGCGAGAACGGCAGCGTCGGCGTCCTCTTCCACGCCCCGCCTCTGCCCGCCTCCCTGCTGCGCGAACGGTTCGCGGGCCTGGTGGCCTCGGAGACCGCGCTCGGGCGCGAACCGGAGTTCGACCGCATCGCCGTACTCCGCGCCCCGGACGAGCTGACCGGCCTCGGCGGGACGCGGTCGGACTACCTGGAGCCGGTCGTCCGCCGGTACGCGGACGCGGGGGTGCGCGAGGGCGGCGGCAGCGCCCGCTGAGCGCTCCGCTGGAAGTGCCACGATGTGCCGTCGTTCGTCTGCGGCGCGGGTACCGGTCGTCATGGCTGGTCGCGCCCACCCGGCGGAGCCGCATGTTGAGAGCCTGTGTCATATCCCCGGCCGGATCAGCGCACGTCGTCATGGGGGTCCCCCCGCTCGAGCGCAGCCGAGAGTGGGGGAGCGTGCGATCGCAAGGCGCCGGAAGGTCCTCGTAGCGGAGCTACTAGGACCTTCCGGCAACGCGGCGAGCGTGCGTGCCAGGCGGCGGGCGCCCGGCCGGGGATATGACACAGGCTCTGACGCCGCCCCGCGCCCCTTCGGGGGCGCTGCCCGGCCGCAGCTGACTTCGCCCGACCCCCTCAGGTCCTGCCGTCCTGTCGTCCAACTCCCGCCGTTCGCCCGGAGGGTGGGCGCTCTGGGGCGAGAGTCGGACGACAGGCTTGGGGCCTGGATCACCCCGGGCCACGGAGTCCGGCACGCACTCCCCCGGAGGGGGCGCCCCCAGCCGCGTTGCCGTCGGTCGCCGACGCTCCGCGTCGCCCGTCTCGGCGTGATCAGCCCGACAGATTCCAAGCGGGTCCGGGGAAGTTCGGGCAGGCACGGGAACGCACCCGCGCCTGCCGCGGACCCGCTCAGCGTCTCGTGCCGATCACCACGTGGGCGTTCCACTCCTCCGACACCGCCGGCCGCGCGCTCAGCCCATCGCGGCTGAGCGCCTCCACGGCCTGCGGGGCCTGCCGTTCGCTCGTCTCGACGAGCAGGCAGCCGCCGGGGGCGAGCCAGGCGGGCGCGTCGGCGGCGACCCTGCGCAGGATGTCGAGGCCGTCGGCGCCTCCGTCGAGGGCGGTGAGGGGTTCGTGGTCGCGGGCCTCCGCCGGCAGGAGGCCGACCTCGCCGGTGGGGACGTACGGGACGTTCGCGGCGAGGATGGCGATACGGCCGCGCAGGGTGTCGGGCAGGGCCGCGAACAGGTCGCCCTCATGGACGTGACCGCCGAAGGGCGCCACGTTGCGGCGGGCGCAGCGCACGGCCGCGGGGTCGATGTCGGCGGCGTGCAGCTCGGCGGCGCCGCCGAGGCGTGTGGCGAGGGCGGCGCCGATCGCGCCCGAGCCGCAGCACAGGTCGACCACGACGGAGGCGTCGGGAGCGGTGGCCAGGGCTTGTTCGACGAGGAATTCGGTGCGGCGGCGGGGCACGAACACACCGGGTTCCACGGTGATGCGCAGGCCCGCGAACTCGGCCCAGCCGAGGACGATTTCGAGGGGTTCGCCCCCGACCCGGCGGTCCACCATGGCAGCGGATTCGTCCGGGGTGCGGGCGGTGGAGAGGATCAACTCCGCCTCGTCCTCGGCGAAGACACAGCCGGCGGAACGAAGTGCGGTGACAACAGCGGGCGTCAAGAGGGGTGTTGAGAAGGAGGGCATGGGAGCCGCGAGCCTTTCGGTGAGCCGAAGGGCGCTCTCGCGGTGGCCTACTGGCAGTGCACCGCGCCGCGTTGAGGTGAGAGCACCCGACCTGACACAGCGGTAATGGGTCTCACCTCCTCGGGCGACATCGTGACTGGCCCGGACACACTACCTCACCCGTTGACCGCCATCCGCTCCGCACCGGCCTCGACGACCGGTACCCGCGCCGCCATGAACCGGGTCGTACGGCGCAGCCGGAGGCCCAACGACTCGTAGAGCCGCAGGGCGTTGGTGTTCCCGGCCCCGGTGTGCAGGAACGGCGTCTCTCCGCGCTCGCGGATGCCGTGGGCGACGGCGAGGATCAGGCGGGTGGCCAGGCCCTCGCCCCGGTGCCCGGGGTCGGTGCAGACCGCACTGATCTCGGTCCAGCCCGGCGGGTGCAGCCGCTCCCCCGCCATCGCGACGAGGGCACCGCCCCGGCGTATGCCGAGGTAGGTGCCGAGTTCGAGGGTGCGTGGCAGGAACGGGCCGGGGTCGGTGCGTTCGACCAGCGCCAGCATCTCGGGCACGTCGGCGGGGCCGAGCCGTACGGCCTCGGGTTCCGGCGCGGCGGCGATCCCGTCGTCGACGAGCTGCACCCCTTCGGCCTGCCACACCACCTCCCAGCCGGACGGCGCCCGCCCGTCGAACCCGAGCAGCAGAAACTCCCCGCCGGGGCCCGCCAGCGCCGCCACGTCCGCCCAGTCGTCGGCGTCGGACTCGCCGGGCAGCGCCAGCCACGGTGATACGTCGACGGAGTAGCGCAGAACCCTGCCGCGCCGCTCGGCGAAGCGGGCGTGCGGACCGGTCAGTGCGGCGAGGGCGGGGTTGTCGAGGACGTGCTGAGCACCCGTACCCGCCACAGGGTCAGATCGGCTCATTCGGCGACCTCAGCGACCTCGATCACGACCTTGCCGCGCGCGTGGCCCTCCTCGACCGTCCGGAGCGCCTCGGCGGCCTGGTCGAGCGGAAAGATCCGCGTCACGAAGGGCCGCAGCTTCCCCTCGACGACGAGCCTGGCCACCTCGTCGAGTACGGCGGCGTTGCGGGCCCGCGCGACGCGCGCGCCGCCCAGCCGTGCCGCGTCCTGCGGGGACGCCCCGGCGGTGATCAGCTTCGTACGGTCGGCGAGGAGGGTGGCGGCCTCCGCGTACACATCGCCGCCGACGAGGTCGAAGACGCCGTCGATGCCGTCCGGGGCGGCCGCCCGTACCCGTTCGGCCAGGTCCGGGCCCGACGGGACGTGTACCGCGCCGAGCGACTCGACGAAGCCCTTCTTGCCCTCGCTCGCGACCCCGACGACATTCAGCCCGTAGGCGTGCGCGATCTGCGCGACCGCGGAGCCGACACCGCCGCCCGCGCCCGTGACCAGCAGGGTCGCGCCGGAGGGCAGGTCGAGCTGGTGGATTCCGTCGTACGCGGTGGCCGCGGCGACGGGCAGCGTGGCCGCGTCCGTGAAGGAGAGCCCGACGGGCTTGTGCGCGGCCACCGTGACGGGCAGTACGGCGTACTCGGCGTAGCCGCCGGCCACCGGGTTGCCGAAGACCTCGTCGCCGACGGCGAAGCCGGTCACGCCGTCGCCGAGTTCCTCGACGACTCCGGCGACCTCGTTGCCGAACACGGCGGGCAGTGCACGCGCGACACCCCCGGCACGGGCGTAGCCGGTGCGCTGCTTCCAATCGACGGGGTTCACTCCCGCCGCGCGCACCGCGACGAGCAGCTCGCCGGGGCCGGTGCTCGGCCGGTCCACCTCGACGAGGGACTCGGTCTCCGGTCCTCCGTACTGGGTGAAGACGTACGCCTTCGGCATGGGTTCCCTCACTCTCCTCCGCTGTCATCCGGTCACCGGGGCCACCGGCGTCGGCATCAGCAGCAAGGAAGATCACGCGGCGGCTATTCCCGGAGCACCGGAGAGTTCACGCGTCCGCCGTGACCATCGCACGGAGCACCGCCCATGACCACTTACCGTTGAACCATGAACGTCACCCGAGGCTTCACCGGGCGCCCGCGCGTCCCCGACACCGGGCTGCCACCCGGCCAGTACGACGCGGGCGACGACTGGCCCGTTCTGTCCGCCGAGGTCACGCCGGATCTGGCGCCCGCCGACTGGACGTTCCGGGTCGACGGTCTGGTCGCCGAGCCGCGCACCTGGGACTGGGACGAGGCGCACGCGCTGCCCGGGTCGGCGTACGAGGGGGCCATCCACTGTGTGACGAGCTGGTCGAAGTTCGGGGTGCGGTTCGGGGGCGTGTCGCTGGACGCTTTCCTGGACGCGGTCCGGCCCCACGGGTCCGCCACGCATGTGGTGGCGTACTCGCACACCGGGTACACCACGAACCTGCCGCTCGCCGACCTCACCGGCGGGCGGGCGTGGATCGCGTGGGAGTACGACGGGAGGCCGCTGCCGGCCGAGCACGGGGGTCCGGCCCGGCTCCTGGTGCCGCACCTGTACTTCTGGAAGAGCGCGAAGTGGATCGCCGGGCTGCGGGTCCTCGACCACGACGAGCCGGGCTTCTGGGAGCAGAACGGGTACCACGCGCGCGGGAATCCGTGGGAGGAGCAGCGGTACTCCGGTGACTGAGACCTTCGTACCCCCGACCCGCCTCGCCGTTCCCGGACGGATCGCTGTGAGCGAGCAGGCCGCCTCCCTCTGGCAGACCGCGACGCTGACCGGCATCCGGCGGGAGACCCCGCGCGCGTCCACCCTCCGGTTCGCGGTGCCCGGCTGGGCGGGGCACCTGCCCGGGCAGCACCTGATGCTGCGGCTCACCGCCGAGGACGGCTATGTGGCCCAGCGCCACTACTCGATCGCGTCCCCGCCCGACGACACCGGGCACATCGAGCTGACCCTGGACCATGTCGAGGGCGGCGAGGTGTCCGGCTGGTTCCACACGGTGGCCCGGCCCGGTGACCGGGTCGAGGTGCGCGGTCCGCTCAGCGGCTTCTTCGCCTGGCCCGGAGACCGGCCCGCGCTGCTGCTCGGGGCAGGTTCCGGTGTCGTTCCGCTGATGTCGATGGTCCGGCACCACCGGTCGCGCGGGCTGACCGTACCGCTGCGGCTGCTCGTGTCGGCGCGCAGTCCCGAGGAGCTGATCTACGCGCGGGAGTACGGGGAGGAGACCACCCCCGTCTTCACGCGCGGCGCTCCGGAGGGTGTGGCCGTGGGACGTATGTCGGCCGCGCACCTGGCACCGCTCCTGGCCACGGCGCCTCCTGATGGGTGGGAGGCCTATGTGTGCGGCTCCAACGGCTTCGCGGAACACGCCTCACGGCTGCTGGTCGAGGCGGGGCAGCCGGTGGACCGCATCCGGATCGAGCGCTTCGGCTGACGGGGCGGCGGCGGGCCCGCTTTGGCCAATGCTCCACGACTGGCCCTCCCTGGCTGACGCCCCCCGACTGCCCCTCCCTGGCTGCCCTTCCCTGGCTGACGCCCCCCGACTGCCCCTCCCTGGCTGGCGCTCCACGGCTGCCGCGCTTCAGCTGACGCGGGGCGCCCTCCACCGCCGTACTCCACGGCGGGCACACCTCGGCCGACGTGGCTCCGCCGTCCCGGTCCGCTGACGTGCGTCACCTCACACGCCCCTGCTGTCCTGCCTCGGCCGCCCAGGTTGCGCCCGGCGGTCTTTCGGCACGCCACCTCTTCCGGTTCACGGGGTACTCGGTGTGCGGGTCCCAGCGGTGGGCCCCGGTGAGATGTGCACGGGCCCCGCGCGAGGGCTCTCGGTCGCGAGGAGGTCGAAGATGCGAACCCGGGTGCGCGGCTGGCGTCGGCGCCCCAACCCGCTGCGCCGCCGCTGCGATGTCGTCGAGGGGTGGACGGTCCTGATCGTCGTCGTCCTGCTGCTGGTCGGCGCGCCCACCGCCGGGATCGCCACGGGCTGGTGGGCGCACGAGAGCGTACGGGCCACGGCGGAGCGGGAGCGGGCCGAGCGCCACCGGGTGAGCGCCGTCCTCGTCGAGAACGCCCCGGCCACGATCCCCTCGGTCCCTGGCAAGCAACCCATGTTCCCCGTGAAGGCACGCTGGACCGAGCCGGACGAGGGCACTCGCACCGGCCTCGCCCACGTCCCGGCGGGCAGTCGACGCGGCGATCGCGCCGATGTCTGGCTGGACGAGCGGGGCCGCAGCGCCGAGCCGCCGACGACCGACGCCGTGATCTGGCAGCACACCGTGGCGGCCGGAGCGTGCGCCACGGGTGGCGTCGTCACCGTCGTCCTCGTCACGTACGCCGCCGTGCGCGCCGTCGCCACCCGGCGCCGGCTGGCCGAATGGGAACGGGAGTGGTCCCGCACCGAGCCCGTCTGGGCACGCCGCTGGGCCTGACGAGACTGACCTCAAGTCAAATTGCGGACAGGCTCAACAGGCAGGCACGGAGCCGAATCTGAACAGCCGCGTTTTCCATTTCGCCATCAGGTTGATTGTTCAAGGGGCGCACTGCCATACTCCAATTTCCCTTCCCCATGGTCCGCGACCAAAACGTGACCTATTCCCCTGCGGTCGTCCCCCTGGCATATTTCCGCAGCTCGGACAGGTCACGTGCGCGACATAAGGCAGCGAAGAAGGTGCATTATGTCCCTACACCCACCGCCGAACGACGGTTTTTACCCGACTCGTCCACCAGGAGTTGAACCCACAAGTCCGGGGTCGGTACACAACTCTCCTGAATTCTATTCAATGCGCAGCGCATATCGCTCCTTCGGCGTGGTGGCGACGCTTGTCTCGGTGGGCGGATTCCTGGTATACGTCCTGCTGTCGAGTTTCGCCGCCGGTGTGATGAACCAGCCGCTGGTCGGCCATCTGACGGTCGGTCTGGCTCTGGGTCTCTTCCAGTTCCTCGTCATGGGCGTGACGATCTGGCTCTACGTCCGCCACATGCGCGACCGGGTCGACCCGGCCGTCCGCCGTCTGCGCGCCCAGTTGCGCGAGAACGAGGCGCAGACGCAGGCGCAGCAGCGCCGTGTCCCGGCGGGAAGGCGGTTCCGCACGTGGTGACGCACGCTGCCGTGCCGGCGCAGGCTTCCGTGAACGCGGCCGGTATCGCCGACCGGGCCAGTCTGCAACTGACGCTCGTCCTGTTCATCTCCGTCGTCGTGGTCACCCTGTTCACGGTGTTGCTGACGGCCCCGCAGCGCGACGAGATCAGCGAGTTCTACCTCGGCAACCGTGACATGTCGCCGTTGCGCAACGGGCTCGCGATGTGCGGTGACTACCTGTCGGCCGCGACGCTGCTGGGCAGTACGGGAATCGTCGCGCTGACCGGCTACGACGGTCTGCTCTATCTGGGCGGCACGGTGGTCGCCTGGATGATGGCGCTGCTGATGATCTCGGAACCCCTGCGCAACTCGGGCAAGTTCACACTGGGCGACACCCTGGCGCTGCGGCTGCCGCACGGACAGCGATCGGTCCGGCTGGCGCTCGCCCTGTGCACACTGGCCGTGTGCCTCCTGTACCTGGTCGCCCAACTCGTGGGCAGCGTAGCCCTGTTGGCACAGTTCATCGGCGCCCCGAGCGGGACGGCCCGGACGATGTGCGTGGTGGTCATCGGCACCATAGTCGTGGTGTACGCGGCGATCGGCGGCATGCCGGGCGCCACGATCATCCAGGTCGTCAAGGCCGTGATGCTGGTCGTCGGGGTGGGGATCACCGCCATCATGGTGCTGCAGCACTTCAGCTGGAACATCGACAAACTCCTGTCGTCCGCCGCCGACAACAGCGCCCTGGGCGACCGCTTCCTCGGCCCCGGGCTGCGGTACGGCGGCACCACCACCAACAAGCTGGACTTCTTCAGCCTGCAACTGGCCATCGTGCTCGGACTCGCGGCGCTGCCGCACATCATGATGCGGCTGCTCGCCCCGCGCACCACACGTGTTCTGCGCGGCTCGGTGGTATGGGCCGTGGGGCTGGTCGGCTTCGTGTGTCTGATGGCGGGCGTGCTGGGTCTGGGCGCCACGGGGATCGTGGGCCGGGAGCAGATCGCGGAAGTCGACCCCAGGGGCGACGCGGCGGTGCTCCTGCTCGGGCACGAGCTCGGCGGCCCCGTGCTCGTAGCACTCCTGTCCAGCCTGGCCTTCATCACGCTGCTCGGAGTCGCCGGCGGACTCACACTCGCCGCGGCCTCCTCGATCGCCCATGACCTCTACAGCGAAGTGATCCGCAAGGGGAAGGCGACACAGACGGAGGAGGTGGCCGTCGCCCGGATCGCCGCGGCCCTCATCGGTGTCATGGGCATGTTGCTGGCCCTGCTGTCCTGGGGCACGAGCACTGCCACGCTGGCGTTCCTGGCCTTCGCGATCGCGGCGTCCGCCATTCTGCCGACGATCGTCTACAGCCTGTTCTGGCGGGGCTTCACCACCCGCGGCGCCCTGCTCAGCCTGTACGGCGGCCTGCTCTGCTCGGTGCTCCTGGTCGTGTTCTCCCCGGTCATCTCCTCCACTCCCAGCTCGGTCTACCCGGACACCGACTTCGCCTGGTTCCCGCTGCAGAACCCCGGCATCGTGTCGATCCCGGCGGGCTTCCTGCTGGGCTGGCTCGGCTCCGTACTGAGCAAACCCCAGGAGCCTCAGGTGTTCGAGGAGTTCGAGGTCCGCGCTCTGGTCGGCGCCGACCAGCGGTGATTCGTCCGGAGGCCCTTGGCGGCCTCCGGACCCGCACCGTACGGTGTGATCATCCGCATGACCGACCTCAGAAGGTGGTCCCTTCATGGCCCTGTTCGACCTGCCCCTGGACGAGCTTCGTGACCATCGAAGCGCTTCAACGGAGCCCGAGGACTTCGACGGGTTCTGGGCGAAGACGCTCCAGGAGACCCGCGAGCACGACCTCGACGCGCGTTTCGAGCCGGTCGAGACGCAGCTGAAGACGGTCAAGGTGTACGACGTCACCTTCTCCGGCTTCGGCGGCCACCCGGTCAAGGGCTGGCTGGTCCTGCCGGCCTGGGCGAACACCCCGCTGCCCGCGGTCGTCCAGTACATCGGGTACGGCGGTGGCCGCGGCCTGCCGCACGAGTATCTGCTGTGGGCCTCGGCCGGATTCGCGCACTTCGTGATGGACACGCGCGGCCAGGGCAGCGCGTGGGGCGGTGGCGGCGGCACCCCGGACCCGGTGGGCGGCGCCCCCGCCTTCCCCGGCTTCATGACGCGGGGCGTGGACGCCCCCGAGAACTACTACTACCGGCGGGTGTTCACCGACGCCGTACGGGCGGTGGAGGCGGTCCGCTCCCACCCCCTCGTGGACGCCGCGCGCGTCGCGGCCGTCGGTTCCAGCCAGGGCGGCGGCATCACCCTCGCCGTCGGCGGCCTGGTGCCCGACCTCGCCGCGATCGCGCCGGACGTGCCGTTCCTGTGCGACTTCCCGCGCGCGACGGTCCTGACGGACCGCGACCCGTACCGGGAGATCGGCAACTTCCTCAAGACCCACCGCGGCCGCACCGAGCAGGTCCTGCGCACGCTCTCCTACTTCGACGGCGTGCACTTCGCCGCGCGCGGCCGGGCACCGGCCCTGTTCTCGGCGGCCCTGGAGGACCAGACCTGCCCGCCGTCCACGGTGTTCGCCGCCTTCAACGCCTGGGGACACGACAACAAGCACATCGAGGTGTACGACTTCAACGACCACGAGGGCGGCGGCCCCTACCAGCAGGCGGCCCAGCTGAGCTGGCTCCCGAAGCACCTCTGAGGGCGCCGCCGTGGAGACGGCCGAGGCCGCCCGCCGTTTCGTCCGGGTCTGGGAGCGGGCCTGGGCGGCCCATGACGTCGACGCGATCCTCGCGTTGTACGCCGACGACTGCGTCCACCGCTCGATGCCGTTCCGCGAACCGCACCGGGGCCGGGACGAACTCGCCGCGTACCTGCGCTGGTCGTTCACCGACGAGCGCGCGCTCGACGTACGGTTCTCCCCGCCCGTGATCGGCCAGGACGGCCTGGCCGTCGCGGAGTTCCGCGTGCTCGGCGAGGAGAACGGGGAGCCGTCGACGCTGGCGGGGTGTGTCCTCGTACGGTTCGACACGGAGGGCCTGGCCGTGGAAGCCCGCGACTACTGGCACACGGCCCAGGGCCACCGGGAACCGGCCGGCCCGCTGTTCCTCACTCCGGTGACCGAATAGCCGCACGACGACTTCCCCCCTGTCCGACCAGTCGGTATGTTCATGGGGCCCGGATCCGTCTCCGGGCCCCACCCGACACCCGGACGACGGAGGACCACCCATGCCCGAGGTTCACGGTCACTGCGACCCACGTTTCGAGACGGTGCGCACCGCGTTCGAGGAGAACTTCCGTGCCCGCGGGGAACTGGGCGCGGCGGTCTGCGTCACGCTCGGCGGCGAGACCGTGGTGGACCTGTGGGGCGGCTGGGCCGACGCGGCGGGCACCCGGCCCTGGGAGCGGGAGACGCTGGTCAACGTGTGGTCGACCTCGAAGGGCCCGACCGCGCTGTGCGCCCACATCCTCGCCGACCGCGGGCTGCTCGACTTCGACGCCCCGGTGGCCACGTACTGGCCGGAGTTCGCGGCGGCGGGAAAGGAGGGCGTTCTCGTACGGCATCTGCTGTCGCACCGGGCGGGGCTGTCCGGGCCGCGTGAGCCGCACTCGTTCGCGCAGCTCTGCGACTGGGAGCTGACCGTCAAGCGCCTCGCCGAGCAGGAGCCCTGGTGGGAGCCGGGGACGCGGTCCGGGTACCACGCGTTCTCGTATGGGTTCCTGGTGGGTGAAGTGGTCCGGCGGATCTCGGGGTTGCTGCCGGGAGCCTTCCTGGAGCGGGAGGTGACCGGGCCGCTCGGCATCGACTTCACGATCGGGCTGCCGGAGAAGGAGGCCGGGCGCGCCGCCGAGCTGGTGCATGCTCCGGTCGCCTCCACCAGCGAACGGGCCGCCTTCTTCGCCCAGTTGGCGCCCGCGGCACTCGCCGCCCTCACCAACCCGGTCGTCGGCGCGGCCGAGGCCAACACCTCGCGGTGGCGGGCCGCTGAGATACCGGCCGCGGGCGGCCACGGCACGGCACGGGCGGTCGCCGCGCTGTACGGGATCTTCGCCCAGCAGGGGTTGTGGGGCGACCGCCGGATACTGTCGCCGGAGGCGGTCGAGCGGGTCCGGGAAGGGCAGGGCAGCTGCCGTGACCTGGTGCTCGGCGCCGGCTTCGAGCACGAGACGGAGATCGGGCTCGGCCTGTGGCTCAGCGGCCCCAACGGCTCGTACGGGCCGAACCCGAGGGCCTACGGTCACGACGGCTTCGGCGGCTCCTGCGGCCTCGCCGACCCGGAGGCGGGCGTCTCGCTCGGCTACGTCATGAACCGCATGGGCCCGCACATCGCCGACGACCCGCGGAAGATGGCCCTCGTCGACGCGGTGTACGGCGCGTTGTGAGCGTGCCGTCGCCGGGCGCCGCCCAGAGTCGTTTGCTCGTCGGGCGCCCGGCGGCAGGCCCAGGTCTCAGGCGGCCAGGCCCAGTGCCAGCGCCCCGACCACCGGCGCCGCGTACACCAGCGGGTACGGGATGTGCGTGTACCAGCGTGCCCGCGCCACGGTGACGACGGCCCCGGCGAAGTACAGCACCAGCCCGATCCCGGCCGCGACACCGATGACCGGCACCGCCAGACCGACGAGCAGGCCCACGGCCCCGAGCGCCTTGGCCGTACCGAGCCAGACCCACCACGAGCGCGGGACGCCGTAGTCGGCCATGGGCCGCACGACCCACGGCACGCGGAGGAAGACGGAGACGGCGGAGAAGCCGACCATGACGGCGGCGAGAACGGTAACGATGGCGTGGGCGGTGGACATGGGGTGCTCCTCATCGATCGGCTGCCGGGGCGGACTCGCTCCGGCCGGGTGCGGTGGGTGCGTCACCACCTCGACGGCGCGCGACGGATGAGTGTGACGGGACAGGCGGAAGATCTTCGAGAAACCTCAGCCTCGGCCTGAGGCACCCATCCCGGGAGCCGCCGTCGACCGGTCCCGCCTCGGCCGAGGGACGGAGTGAAGCGGACGGCCGACTCGGCGGCGGGTACGGGACGCGGGGTCCGCCGACGGGTGTGGAGGCGGGGCGAGAGGGCGTCGGTGAAGTGCGCGGCCGCGCCCGTGTTCAGCCCGCGACCGGCAACGGCCGTATCCGCACGACGAGTTCGGCGTCGTCGCCCCCGGCGAGCGGCAGGTCCTCCCGTGGCGGAGCGTGTCTCCGGTTGCTTGCCGAACGGCGGGCCGTCCTCAGGACGGACGCCAGGGCACTCGGGACGCGGGCGTCCGCGCTCAGCCGGAGCGCGTCGCCACGACCATCCGGCAGCGGGGGCTTCCGTCGCGTCGTTGTCCGAACTCGGGGAGCGCGAAGAGTTCGAGCTCGAACCCGGCGCGCTCCAGCTCCCGCCGCACGTCGCTGAGGCGGAACGTCCGGTAGTACATGATGAACGGCGGACGCCAGAGGGCGTTGCGTACCCGCATCGCCGTGTCGAAGCCGAGCATGGCCCAGTACCAGGGGGAGGACGGCGGGGCGGGCGCCGGGAGCGGGAAGGCGAAACGGCCGCCCGGGCGCAGCACGGAGTGGACCTGGGAGAACAGTGCCGGCAGTTCACGGGGCAGGAAGTGGCCGAACGCCCCGAAGCTCACGACCAGGTCGAAGACCGGGCCGAAGGGCAGGGCGAGGGCGTCACCGCGTACCCAGGCGACACGCGGCCGGCCGGGGACCTCGGGAACCTCCTCGCGGCCCACCGCCAGCATCCCCGCGCTGATGTCGACCCCGGTGACCGACTTCCGGCACACCTCGCTCAGGACGCCCATCCCCGCGCCGGTGCCACAGCACAGGTCGAGCCCGTGCTCGAACGGTCCCAGGGGGCCGAGCGCCCGCTCGACGGCGTCCAGGACCGACTCCGGGGTGCGGAACGGCGTGTGGTCGAACTTGGGCGCGAGCAGGTCGTAGCCGCGCTCGACGGAGGACAGCGCTTGCACAGCCAGTTCGCGGAGGCTGGGACCTTGCGGGGTGAACATCACGTTCAGCTTAGGGGCAGCGCGCTCCGTATGTGCTGACCTATGGTCCCCTGCATGACTTCGTTCCGCCCCGCGCCCTCGTGGCTGGCCGACGCCGTCTTCTACCAGATCTACCCGCAGTCGTTCGCCGACTCGAACGGCGACGGCGTAGGCGACTTCAACGGAATCACCGAACACCTCGATCATCTGGCCTGGCTGGGCATCAACACCGTCTGGCTCAACCCGTGCTTCGTCTCACCGTTCCGCGACGCCGGATACGACGTCTCCGACTATCGACACGTCGCGCCCCGCTACGGCTCGAACGACGATCTCGCGGCGCTCGTCGACGAGGCGGGCCGCCGCGGCATCCGGGTTCTCCTGGACCTCGTCGCGGGCCACACCTCCGACGAGCACCCGTGGTTCAGGGCCTCGGCGGACGACCCGGACGACGACCGCTACATCTGGACGCCGGAGGGCTGCCCGGACGGCTTCGTCGCCTCGCCGGGTACCCGTCCGGGCGCGTACCTGCCGAACTTCTTCGACTCCCAGCCGGCCCTCAACTTCGGCTACGCCCGCGAGAATCCGGCCGAACCATGGCGCCGGCCGGTCGATGCCGAGGGTCCGCGCGCCAACCGCGAGGCGCTCCGCTCGATCATGGACCACTGGCTGCGCCTCGGCCTGTCCGGTTTCCGCGTCGACATGGCCTCCTCCCTGGTCAAGGACGACCCGGACAAGCGGGAGACGGCCGGGCTCTGGACGGAACTGCGCCACTGGCTGGACGCCGCCCACCCCGACGCCGTCCTCCTCTCGGAGTGGGGCGAGCCCGAGGTGTCGGTCCCGGCGGGCTTCCACACCGACTTCTTCCTCCAGTTCGGCGGCCCCACCGACGGCCTCGCCCTGCGCTCGCTGTGGAGCAACGGCACGGGCACGGTCAACGAGACCTGGGACCCCCTGGACTGCTTCTTCGACCCGAGCGGCAAGGGCTCACCGCGCCCGTTCCTGGAGGCCTACGAGAAGGCCGCCACAGCCCTGAACGGCACCGGCTTCATCTCCCTCCCCACCGCCAACCACGACTTCTCCCGCCTCAACTGCGGCCCCCGCACGGCCGAACAGCTCCCCGCCGCCTTCGCCTTCCAGCTCACCTGGCCGACGCTCCCGGCCATCTACTACGGCGACGAGATCGGCATGCGCTACGTCCCGGGCCTGCCCGACAAGGAGGGCAGCGTCCTCGGCCCCCGCTACAACCGCGCGGGCTCCCGCACCCCGATGCAGTGGGACGACACCCCGGCGGCCGGCTTCTCCACCGCCCCGTCCGAACTCCTCTACCTCCCCGTCGACCCGTCGCCGGACCGCCCGACGGTCACCGCCCAGCGCGCCGACGACACCTCCCTCCTCCACCTCGTACGCCGCCTCGTCGCCCTGCGCGCGGTCGCCCCCGAACTCGGCTCCGGCGGCTCGGTGGAGGTGCTGCACGCCGGCTACCCGTTCGTGTACGTACGCGGCGGGCGGTACCTCGTGGTGGTCAACCCGCAGCGGAACGGCGGGAGTCACGCCTACAACGACACCCGGCGGGCGGTGGCACTGGAGGCCTCCGGCGTCCATGTCTCCGCCGACAGCATCGCCGCGCAGGGCTTCGGGTACGGGATCTTCGAACTCGACAGCCGATAGAGGCACCCCACCCCTCACGGCCCTGCCTTGGCACCGCCCCTCGGGAGAGCCGCCGAGAGGGCCAGGGCGAGGCCCGCGGTGGCCGCCGCCGTGGCGAAGGCCGTGGTGCAGCCGGACTCGGTGGGGCCCGGTGCGTCGGAGGTGGTGATGACGACCGCCGCCTGGGCGACGACCACCCACCGACGGTCCGCAGCAGCGTGTTGACGCCGGTGGCCGCGCCCGTCCGGTCGGGTCGTACGGCGCTGACGACGAGCCCGCCGAGCGACGCGAACACGAAGCCGTACGCGACACCGAGCACGGCGCCCGCGGCGACGAAGTGCCACAGCTCCTCGTGCGCGACACCCAGCGAGGCCAGGCCCACCGCCGCGAGCGCCGCGCCGGTCCGGAACGTCGTACGACTGCCCGTACGGGCCGACAGCCGTGCCGAGAGGGGCGCCGCCGGCACCATCCCGGCGGCCATCGGCGCGAGCACCAGCCCTGCCGTGGTGGCCATGGCCCCGAATCCGTAGCCGGCGTCCTCCGGTGTCTGGACGTACTGCGGGAGTGGCCGGCCGTGACGGGACAGGTCCTCTCCCCGAGCGGGACTCCGCCCCGCTTCGACCTCTCCCTCGACACCCTCCTGCGCGGCCTGCCCGCCCGTACCCCCGTCGAGCACCCACGGGACGGGCCGGCCGCCTGAGGAGGCGTCGCCTCAGCGGGTCGCCGGGGACGCGGACGCCGACGGGGCCGGACCCGCGTCGCCCTGCGGCCCGTACGCCCTCAGGAAACGGTTGCGGAAGCGGTCCATCCGCCAGACCGGTGCGTCCGCCTTGGGCCGCATGCCGTCGGACCACTTCCAGTCGGAGATCCGGTCGAGGACGTCCGGATCGTTGGCGACGACGGTGACCGGTACGTCGTGGTCGGCACCGTTGCCGCTGACCTGGGCCATGGGCTGGTGGTCGCCGAGGAAGACGAGGACCGTGTCCTCGCTGCCGTACCGCACGACGTACTCGATAAGGCTCTGGATCGAGTACTCGACGGACTTGCCGTACTCCTGCTTCGCCACGGTGGAGTCGGAGAACACGTCCGACGGGTTCTTGCCCGCGTTCGCGATGTCCTTGTAGACCGAGCCGTCCCCGAGGTCGTCCCAGTCGAGCATCTTGGGCAGGGGCGCCCAGGGCTGATGGCTGGAGGTCAGGATGAGCTGGGACACCAGGGGCTTGTCACCCTTCTTCGCCTGCTCCCGCTGGTGGAACGCCTCCAGGGCGTACTGGTCGGGCATGGTCGACCAGCTGAACTTCGGCCCCTTGTAGCCGAGGTCGCGGGCGTCGTAGACCTGGTCGAGGCCGTAGAAGTCGCCCTCGGGCCAGTTCTTCTGGACGCCCGGCATCAGGCCGGCCGTCCGCCAGGCGCCCGTGCGCTTGAAGGCACCGGGGAGCGTCAGCCGCTCCCCCGCGGTCACGGTGCGGTACCGCTGGGTGTTGTCGATCCACAGGCCCGACAGGAACGTCGAGTGACCGAGCCAGCTGTTGCCGCCGTACGTCGCGGAGGTGAGCCAGCCGCTCTTGGCGGAGTATCCCTCCTTGCCCAGACGCTCGGTCGCGTCGTCGAGGGTCTCCTCGACCCCGGGAGCGATCTCCGGGTCCTCCAGCGCGCTGCGGCCGTAGCTCTCGATGAAGGCGAAGATGACGTCCTTGCCGCGCAGCGCGGTCAGCAGCTGATCGGGCGGGACATCGCCGAACACGTCCTTCTTCGCCTGCGCGGCGAACGCGGCCTCGTCCTTCAGGGTGTCCTGCACCCGGGCCACACGTCCCTGCACGTACCCCACCGTGTTGCGGGTGGCGAACGCCTTGTCGCCGACGACCTGCAGGCCGAGCGCCGAGCAGACGATCCACACGGTTCCGGCGATGACGGTGGCCCGGGTGGCGGTGTCCTTGTTGCGGGCCATCAGATTGGCGAGCCGTACGACCGCCAGCGTCATGACCGCGAGCACCGCCAGCACGAGGACCACGGCCCCGATCACGGCCGCGAGCGCGCCGCCGCCCCCCACCGAATCCTCCAGGTACGACTCGGCGTCGTCCAGCAACCCCCAGTCCAGCACCAGGTTGAAGCCCCGCCCAAGGAACATGTTGAACCCGATGTCGAACAGCTTCATGATCATCAGCAGGGCGAGGCTCACTCCGACGCACACCGCCGCCACCAACCGCGGCTTCCGCGGCAGCACGATCAGCAGTGCGGCCCCGAGAATCATCTCCACCGGGATCCGCAGGAAGACACTCGGCTCGATGTAGTCGGCCCTCACCGGCACGAGCAGCGTGAAGAAGATCAGTCCGGCTGCCAGCAGGCTCGTCGTCCAGGCCAGGGTCCGCGCGGCCACGGGATACTTGGCGCGCCAGCCGCTTCGGGGGGTGACGGGTTTCTCGGGCCCGGCGGGTTCCTCGGACTCGACGGGTTTCTCGGGCTGGTCGTCCCCGGGCCTCTCGCCCTCAGGCTCGTCTTGCTCAGACTTGTCTTCCTCAGGCTTGTCGTCCTCGGTCACGGCGCGTTCCGTGTCCGTGCCGGCTGGCTCTTCCTGTTCCACATCGGCGACGGACTCATCGTCCGTGTCAGGCAGTTGGTCGGCACGTGTGGAGAGCGACACCCCGAGGGTCCTTCCGACGAAACGCGGTGCTGGTACGGCGGACCGGGCTCGGGAGACCGGACCGCTCCCCTGTGTACGGCTCCTGCGCTGTTTCAGTTCAATCCTCCGCGCCGTCCCCCATGGTGCTACGCTGCTTACAGCACGTGTGTTTGCCCCGTCGTGGGCGCCGGTGCCGGTTCCACTCGGTTCATCTCCTCTCTCTTCCTTTCGCCGCCCCGCATCTCGCGTGGCGTCTTCCGCCGTACCGAGGCGTGACCACTTCCGTCTCCCCGGCGCATCCCCCTTCTCCCTGCCTTGTCTCTCGTCCGTGAAAGGACCTCACCCCATGACCACCACACTCGAACGTCCTCCCCTCCAGCAGCAGCCCTCCACCCAGGTCTCCGGTGTCGTCGACATCGCGCAGGGCGGGCAGGGGCATCTGCGTACCGCGGGCTGTCTGCCCGCCCCGAACGACCCACAGGTCCCGGCCGCGCTGATCCGCCGGTACGGCCTCCGCAAGGGCGACACCGTCGTCGGCGTACGCGGCGGTCAGCGCGGCCTCACCGAGGTCGAGCAGGTCAACGGCCGTACGCCTCAAGAGCTGCGCGGCCGCCCGCACTTCCGTGACCTCGTCCCCCTGCACCCCCACGAGCGCCTGCGCCTCGAACACCCGGCGAGCGGGCTGAGCGGGCGTCTCATCGACCTCGTCGCACCCGTCGGAAAGGGCCAGCGCGGGCTGATCGTGGCCCCGCCGAAGACCGGCAAGACGGTGCTGCTCCAGCAGGTGGCGGCCGCGATCGCCGGCAACCACCCCGAGTGCCACCTGATGGTGGTACTGCTCGACGAACGGCCCGAGGAAGTGACCGACATGCGGCGCTCGGTGCGGGGCGAGGTGTACGCGTCGACGTTCGACCAGACGCCGAAGCAGCACATCGCGCTCGCCGACCTCGTCGTGGAACGCGCCAAGCGGCTCGTGGAGCAGGGCGAGGACGTCGTGATCCTGCTGGACTCGCTCACCCGGCTGTGCCGTGCGCACAACAACGCGGCCGCCTCCGGTGGCCGCACTCTCAGCGGTGGTGTCGACGCCGCCGCCCTGCACGGCCCGAAGCGGATCTTCGGCGCCGCCCGCAACGCCGAGGACGGCGGCTCGCTCACCATCCTGGCCACGGCCCTGGTGGAGACCGGCTCCCGGGCCGACGACTTCTTCTTCGAAGAGCTCAAGGGCACGGGCAACTTGGAGCTCCGCCTCGACCGCGTCCTCTCCGACCGGCGGGTCTTCCCGGCCGTCGACATCACCCCGTCCGGCACCCGCCGCGAGGAACTCCTCCTGTCCGCACACGAGTTGACGACCGTACGAGGGCTGCGGCGCGCCCTGCAGTCGCGGGACGGCCAGGCGACCCTGGAAACCCTGCTCGAACGGCTGCGCGCCACCCCCGACAACGCGGCCTTCCTGCGGCTGGTCAAGCCGACACTGCCCGCCTCTTGATGCATCCGGGTACTCGATCCACCCGCTCGGCCCCGGTAACCGGGCGCGACGCGCCGCCCGTTCCTACGTTGGCGGAATGACCATCGGATTCTCCTCCCGCGCCGCCCTCTCCTGCTCCGCCCTCTGCATGGTCGGCGCCCTGGCTCTCGCGCCGTACCCGGCCTCGGCCGTCAACAGCCCTGATCCGGGCACACCGAGTCCGGTGGCCTCACCGCAGCATCCGGCGGCCTCACCGAAGCAGCAGCCGTCCTTGAACCGGCCCGGGACGCATGTACGCCCGCGCGCCGGAACACCCGGGCTGCCGCGGGACGTCACCGCCCTGTCGTGGCTCGTGGCCGACGCCGACAGCGGTGCGGTGCTGGCCGCGCACGACGCGCACCGCAGGCTGCCGCCCGCCAGCACCATCAAGGCGCTGTTCGCGCTCACCGTGCTGCCGGCTCTCCCCGCGGGCACCCCGCACACCGTCAGGCGCGAGGAACTGACGGGCATCGGCGCGGGAAGCAGCCTGGTCGGGATCAAGGAGAAGCGAACGTATCGCGTGGCCGATCTGTGGCGTGGTGTCTTCCTCAGTTCCGGCAACGACGCCGTGCGCGTGCTGGCCGCGATGAACGGCGGCTGGCGTACCACGGCCGCCGACATGCAGGCCAAGGCGCGCGCTCTGGGCGCCCGCGACACGCGGGTCGTCTCCCCCGACGGCTACGACGCGCCGGGCCAGGTCTCGTCGGCGTACGACCTGGCGGTGTTCGGGCGGGCCGGGCTGCGCAACGCGGAGTTCGCCCGGTACTGCGCCACGGCGCAGGCCATGTTCCCGGCGGGCGGCTCGTCGTACGGCATCCAGAACACCAACCGCCTGCTCACGGGCGCCGGGGTCAGACGCTATCCGGGGCTGATCGGCGTCAAGAACGGCTACACCAGCAAGGCCGGCAACACGCTGATCGCCGCCGCCCGCCGGGGTGGCCGGACCCTCGTCGTGACGGTGATGAACCCTCAAGCGGGCGGCGGGTTCGCCGTCTACGAGGAGGCGCGCTCACTGCTCGACTGGGGCTTCGACGCGGCCGGGCGCGTCGAACCGGTGGGTTCGCTGGTGCCGCCGAGGCCGGTGGCGCAGGCCGGGCCCGACGACCCGTCACCCGCCGTCAAGGAGGAGGCGACGGGGCCCGGCTGGTCGGAGGCGGGCACGATCGCGGGCGCGGCCGGGTTCGGCGCGGGGGCCGTGGCGCTGGCCCTGCGGCTCAAGGCGGGCCGGCTCGCCCGTGACTGACCCGTCGGCTCGCCGATGGGGAGCCACAGCAGCAGGCCCAGCGTGATCCATACGTATGTGTTGCCGCCGAGGAAGCCGTCGACGCCGGACGCGTCGTCGAACCACAGCCAGACGACACTGCCGCACAGCACCGTGTACAGACAGGCCGCGACCGGCAGCAGCCGCCGGTGTCTCACCAGGACCGCGAAGGACGGCAGCAGCCACACCAGGTGGTGCACCCAGGTGATCGGGCTGACCAGGCACGCGGCCAGCCCCGTGAGGGCGAACGCGGCCGTCAGGTCCCCCTCGCGCACGGCGCGACGGGCGCGCCACGCCCAGACGGCCAGCACCGCGACTACCAGCAGTGCCCACACCGCACGGCTCGGTTCCCCGGGTGCCGCGAGCCTGGCCAGGACGCCCTGCAGCGACTGGTTGGAGACATAGGAGAGGCGGCCGATGCGGCTGGTGTCCCACAGGGCCTCGGTCCAGTAGAAGCGGGAGGCGTCCGGGGCGATCCAGGCCGCCGCCGCGGTGGCGGCCACGGCGACGGCGGTCGCGAGCCCGGCGGCCCGGCGGCGCCCGGCGAGCAGGAGCAGGCCGATGAAGATGGCGGGCGTCAGTTTCACGGCCGCGGCCAGACCGATACCGACGCCCGCCCATCGGCTCCGGCCGGTGGACAGCAGCCAGGCGTCGCCGAGCACGAGGGCCAGCAGCACAAGGTTCACCTGACCGAAGCTGAAGGTGTCCCGGAGCGGTTCGAACAACGCCAGCCCGCACAGCGTCAGGCCGATCCCGAACCAGCCGGGCCGCCGCAGCGGCGGCCCGGCGAGGACGTACAGCACGAACGCCAGCGCCGCCAGGTTCAGCAGCAAGCACAGCGCGACGGCGGTCTTCAGCCCGACCAGCGCCATCGGCAGCATGCCGACGGCGGCGAACGGCGGGTAGGTGAAGCCGTACGTCGTCCCCGGCACCCGGTAGTCGTAGATCCGGCCGTCGTGGTGGATCCAGGTGTCGACGGTGCCGTGGTAGACACGCAGGTCGAACCAGTCGCGCAGCAGGGGGACGGTCGCGGTGAAGACCGCGACGGCGGTGGCGAGGGCGAGCAGCACCACCACGCGGCCACGGTCCGTGGCGGGCAGCCGGAGTGGTCTCATGCCGTGCGCTCCCACACCGCTGCCCGGGTCGCCTGGTGGGCCTGCCAGAGCACGACCACCGCGAGGACCCCGCCGGAGACGGCCAGCGCTATCTGCTCGGCGTCGGGCGGGCCGCCGCTCGGCAGCACGCCGAGGGCGAGTACGGCGCTGGCGGCCGCGACCCGCCCGCGGACGGAACCGTCGGGTGCCGAGGCAGCGATGAGGAACAGCCCCCACAGCGCGTACCAGGGCCGGATCGCCGGGCCGAGCACGGCCACCGCGGCGAGGCTGAGGCCCAGCGCGTAGAGCGGGCCGGGCCGCAGCCGGAGCCATATGAACAGGACGACGGCCAGGGTCGCCGCGAGTCCGGCGGCGCGCCAGGCGGGCAGCGCGAGGGGCGCGAGGTCGCTGCCGAGCTCGTGGAGCGCGGCGGCGGTGGCGCGGCCGAGGACGCTGGTGGGCGACCAGTTCTCCGGGGACACCGGGGTCTTGAGGGCGCCGATCCAGCCGTATCCCGTACCGGCGGCGGCGGTCGCCACGACAGTGGTCACCAGCGCGACGGCCACGGTCGCCAGGGTCGTCCGCACCCAACGGGCACG
Organism: Streptomyces sp. NPDC002845; assembly: GCF_053591955.1. Lineage (NCBI taxonomy): Bacteria > Bacillati > Actinomycetota > Actinomycetes > Kitasatosporales > Streptomycetaceae > Streptomyces > Streptomyces sp. NPDC002845. Next base: position 131,654 of record NZ_JBSFUU010000011.1, read on the forward strand.
GCCCCTCATCACGATCACCGCCAGCAGGCCGAGTGCGGCGGGCGCCTTGACCAGCGCGGCAAGCGTCACAAGGGCGGCGCCGAGCAAGTACCAGCGGCCCCGCGCGGCCACCAGGCCCACGCCGAGGAGCCCGAGCATGACGGCGTCGTTGTGCGCCCCGGCCACCAGGTGCAGCAGCACCAGCGGGTTCAGCGCGCCCAGCCACAGGGCGGCGGCCGGGTCGGCGCCGCTGTGCCGGGCGAGACGGGGCAGCGCCACCGCCATCAGGGCCACCCCGAGCAACGCGACCAGCCGCATACCGAGCAGCCCCGCGGGCAGCCGCCCCTCGGTCAGGCCGGCCAACCCGGAGGCCAGGGCGAGGAAGACGGGCCCGTACGGCGTCGCCGTCTGCTGCCACATCGGCGCCACCTCGTCGGCGAGCGGGCCGCCGAGATGTGCGGGCCCGTGCGTGTAGACGTCGAGGTGCGCGTCGACCATGGCGCCCTGGGCGAGATAGCTGTAGACGTCCCGGCTGAACAGCGGTGGCGCGAGGAGCAGCGGTGCCGCCCAGAGGGCCAGGACAGCCAGCAGGGCGCGGGGAGCCGGCGGCTCGGGACCTCGTACGACCTTGCCCAGCAGCGCCCACGCGGCGATCAGCAGGACGACGCCGAAGTACACGCCGACCAGCCCGAGCGCTCCGCGTCCCGACGCCGGTGAGAGCAGGTCGCGGACCGGTAGGGCGCCGGCGGTCTCACCGCCCAGGGCGAGGCTGGCGGAGCCGGCGAGGCCCAGTACCTGGCAGCGGCGGAGGTCGACGGGGAAAGCCATGGCCAACACCGGGGAAGCGTGGCAATTCCGGGTGGCCGGAAAGCGACGTGGGGCCCTCCGGGCGGGGGCCGGGGTGTTACGGGTGCGTGGTCGACTGCGGGGTCGTCGTGGCAGGTCGCGCCCACGCGGCGGAGCCGCACCATGTCACAGCCCCGCGCCCCTGACTGCGTCGGCGACACCGTATGTCTATAAGTCCTCCTTCTTCAGAAAACCGACAGGCCCGTCAGCGTCGTGAAGCGGTCCAATGCCGCCACGCCTGCCACCGAGTTGCCGCGCTCGTCCAGGCCGGGGCTCCAGACGCACAGGGTGCAGCGGCCCGGTACTACGGCGATGATGCCGCCGCCGACGCCGCTCTTGCCGGGAAGGCCGACGCGGTAGGCGAATTCGCCCGCCGCGTCGTAGGTGCCGCAGGTGAGCATGACCGCGTTGACCTGCTTGGCCTGGCTGCGGGTGAGCAGGCGGAAGCCGTCGGCGCGGACGCCGTGGCGGGCCAGGAAGGTGGTGGCGAGGGCGAGGTCGGCGCAGGAGGCATTGAGGGAGCACTGGCGGAAGTACTGGTCGAGGAGGTCCGGCACGGGGTTGTCGATGTTGCCGTAGGAGGCCATGAAGTGGGCGAGGGCCGCGTTGCGGTCGCCGTGCGCGGTCTCGGAGGCGGCGACCTCGTGGTCGAAGTCGAGGCCGGGGTTGCCGCTCTCCGCGCGCAGGAACGACAGCAGTTCCCCCGCCGCGTCGCCGGTACGGGTCTGGAGGCGGTCGGTGACGACCAGGGCACCCGCGTTGATGAAAGGATTCCGCGGGATGCCGTTCTCGTACTCCAGCTGGACCAGGGAGTTGAAGGGGTTGCCGGAGGGCTCGCGGCCCACGTGCTCCCACAGGACGGCGCCTTCGCGGGCCAGGTCGAGGGCGAGGGTGAAGACCTTGGTGATGGACTGCGTCGAGAACGGCTCGCGCCAGTCCCCCACGCCGTACACCGTGCCGTCCAGCTCCGCGACGGCCATGCCGAAGCGGCGCGGGTCGCAGGCGGCGAGCGCCGGGATGTAGTCGGCGGGACGGCCGCGACCCGGCGTGCGCTCCATCTCCTCGGCGATGCGCTCCAGGACCGGCTGGAAGGTGAGGGACGACGTCGTTGTCATGATCACTATTGTGCCTCCCGCCGGTCCTGGTGCGTCACCGCAGGTCAGGCGACGGGGGAACCGCTGCCCGCGAGCACCTCGGGCCGCAGCAGTTCCTCCAGGCGCTGGGCGGGCAACAGGCCCTTCTCCAGGACGAGTTCGGCGACGCCGCGGCCACTCGCCAGTGCTTCCTTCGCGATGTCGGTGGCGGCCTCGTACCCGATGTGCGGGTTGAGCGCGGTCACCAGGCCGATGGAGTTCTCCACGGCCGTGCGCAGACCTTCCGCGTTGGCGGTGATCCCGTCGACACACCGCTCGGCGAGGGTCAGGCAGGCGGCCCGCAGGTGCGTGATGCTCTCCGACAGGGAGTGCAGGATGATCGGCTCGAAGGCGTTGAGCTGGAGCTGGCCCGCCTCCGCCGCCATGGTGATGGTGACGTCGTTGCCGATCACCTCGAAGGCGACCTGGTTGACGACCTCGGGGATCACCGGGTTCACCTTGCCCGGCATGATGCTCGAACCGGCCTGTACGGGCGGCAGGTTGACCTCGTTGAGGCCCGCGCGCGGCCCGGAGGAGAGCAGCCGGAGGTCGTTGCAGCTCTTGGAGAGCTTGACGGCGATGCGCTTCAGCACGCCCGACATCTGGACGAACGCGCCGCAGTCCTGGGTCGCTTCGACCAGGTTGGCGGCGGTGACCAGCGGCAGCCCGGTGATCTCCGCGAGGTGGCGGCGGGCCGACTCGGCGTATCCGGCGGGGGCGTTGAGGCCGGTGCCGATGGCTGTGGCGCCGAGGTTGATCTCCTGGACCAGCTCGACGGCCTCGGCGAGTCGGCTGCGGTCCTCGTCGAGCATGACGGCGTACGCGGAGAACTCCTGGCCCAGGGTCATCGGTACGGCGTCCTGGAGCTGGGTGCGGCCCATCTTCAGGACGTCCCGGAACTCGACCGCCTTGCGGGCGAAGGCGTCCTGGAGCACGGCCATCGCCTTGAGCAGTTCGCGCACCGCGAAGACGGTCGCGATCTTCACGGCGGTCGGGTAGACGTCGTTGGTCGACTGGCCGAGATTGACGTCCTCGTTGGGATGCAGGTGCTGGTACTGGCCCTTCTCATGGCCCAGCAGCTCCAATGCCCGGTTGGCGACGACCTCGTTGGCGTTCATGTTGGTCGACGTGCCGGCGCCGCCCTGGATGACGTCGACGACGAACTGGTCGTGCAGCTTGCCGTCCCGGATCTCCCGGCAGGCCTCGACGATCGCCGCCGCCTTCTCGGGGGCGAGCAGGCCGAGTTCCTCGTTGGCTCGGGCCGCCGCCTCCTTGACTGCGGCCAAGGCGTCGATCAGGTGCGGGTAGGTGGAGATCGGGGTGCCCGTGATGGGGAAGTTCTCCGTGGCGCGCAGGGTGTGCACGCCCCAGTACGCCTCGGCGGGGACGTCGCGGTCGCCGAGCAGGTCGTGTTCGCTGCGGTGGGTCGCGGGGGCGGCGGTCATGGCTGTGCGGGCCTTCTTTCGTGGAGGTGTGGGTGGGGCGAACTGGGCGTGCGGCGTCTTTTGCGGTTTTTGCTCGCCCCCGCCGCCCCTACCCGTCCCATCCCCAGGGGCTGCCGCCCCTTCGACCCCGCTGGGGGTGCGGGGTGAGTGGGCAGTGAGCGGGTGGGTGAGAGCTGGGGTGCCTGGAGTGGGAGGAGTCGTTCGGGTGAGTGGGGGGTGGGTCGGGGGTGGGTGGCGTGGGTTGTGGGTCGGGGGTGGGTGGCGTGGGTTGTGGGTCGGCGGTGGGTGGCGTGGGTTGTGGGGTGGGTGCGGGTTGTTTGTGGCTGGTCGCGCAGTTCCCCGCGCCCCTTAGCCCGTCCGGCGTTTGAGGACGAGGCCGGCGGCCGATTCGCCAACCACCCAGCCGCACACACCCAACCCAGACACCCCTCAGCCCGTCCGGCGCTTGAGGACGAGGCCGCAAGGCCGATGAACCACCCACCCGCCCGCACTCACCCGGGGGTCCGGGGCGGAGCCCCGGGGATGGGACGGGTAGGGGCGGCGGGGGCGAGTAAGGAGCACGCGGGACGGCCTACGGGTGCGGGAGTGGGTCGAGGGCGCGGGCCGGGCGGATGTGGCCGACCACCGTCCCGCCCCCGAGGAGCGCCTCGCCCGCGAACTCGGCGAGGGCCACGGGGTCGACGCCCGCGCGGGCGAGGGCGGCCGCGGCGACAGGCACCCGCGCCCGGTTCGCCCCGTCGGCAATCTTCACGGCGACGGCGCGCCCGTCCGGGAGCGCGGCGACCTGGACGCCCTCGAAGCCGTCCTTGGCGAGGAGCCCGGGCACGGCGCGCATCAGCGCGGCCACGTCCCGCCCGGAACCGGACGCCATCTCGGCGTGCTCACGCATCGCGTCGGCCACCACCCGCTCGGGGGTGCCGGGCGCAGCGGTGGTGATGCGGGCGGCGGCGCGCGCGAGGCCGTGCAGCGAGACGGAGAACAGGGGCGCGCCGCAGCCGTCGACGGTCACCTGGGCGACGCGCTGCCCGGTGAGCTCCTCGACGGTCTCGGCGATGGCCCGCTGAAGCGGGTGGGCGGGGTCGGCGTAGTCGTCGAGGGACCAGCCGTTGAGCCTGGCCGTGTACAGCATGGCCGCGTGCTTGCCGGAGCAGTTCTGCGCGAGCCGGGACGCCAGCCGGCCCTCGCGCACCCAGGCGTCCCGTACGACCGGATCGAACGGCATGTCCGGCACATTGCGCAGGTCGTCCTCGGCGACCCCGGCCAGCTCCAGGATCCGCCGGGTCCCGGCGAGATGGCGCTCCTCACCGGAGTGGCTGGCCGCGGTCAGCGACAGCAGCTCGCCGTCCAGCGGCAGCCCGGCCCGCAGCATCGCCACGGCCTGCACGGGCTTGAGCGACGAGCGCGGGTAGAAGGCCGCCTCGATGTCGCCGAGCTGGAACTCCACGTTGCCGTCGGCGTCGAGCACCACGACGGAGCCGTAGTGGATGCCTTCGACGACCCCGCCGCGTATGAGGTGGGCGACGGGCGCGTGGAGCGGTTCCCGGATCACGGGAGCCTCGGCCACGGGAGCCACCGAACTGTCGTACATCACTGTCTGGTTCACGCATCCACTCCAGCCACTCCGGCGGACTTACGGGCGATCCGGCCGCGTACGCCGAACCACCCCCCTGCCAAGGCCGCGACGATCAGCGGCAGACACAGCACCGTCATACGGCCCGCGCCGCCGTCGGCGTACATGAGGACCAGCACCGACACGAGGAGGAGCAGGGGCACCGGCTCGGTCCATGGGGAGCCCGGCAGCCGGTAACCCGGCCTCGCCGGCTCGCCGTTCCGGGTCTTCCGCCAGAACAGCAGGTGGCAGACGGTGAACCCGGGCACGAAGCCCGCCAGGGCCGTGGAGCGCAGGATGCGGCCCGGCCCGCCGGTCTCCCGGTCGGCACGGCGTCTTTCCCGGAGGGACTCGCTCACTCCTCGGGTCCGCCTTCCGTGGGGGTGTCCGTGCGCGGGGAACGCACGATGTCGGTGAGGGTGGTCTCGACGCGGTCGAGGTGGTGGGACATGGCCTCCACGGCGTCGTGCTCGGAACCGTCGATCAGCGCCTCGACGATCGCCCGGTGCTCGCGGTTGGACTGCTCGCGGCGGCCGCCCAGCTCGTTGAGGAAGGCCGACTGGCGGGCCAGCGCGTCCCGGATCTCCTCGATGACCCGGCGGAAGACGGGGTTCTGGGCGGCCTCGGCGACGGCCAGGTGGAAGAGCGTGTCCATGGCGACCCACGCGGTGGTGTCGGTCTCCCGCTCCATCCGGTCGAGGAGGTGGGCCAGGTGGTCCAGGTTCTCCGGGGTGCGGCGCCGCGCCGCGTACCCGGCGACCGGGAGCTCCACGTGGCGGCGCACTTCGAGCAGGTCGCTCGCCGCGTAGTCGCCGAAGGTGGGGTCCTCGACGGCGCTGGCGATCACGAAGGTGCCCTTGCCGGTGTGGGATCTCGTGAGGCCCATCACCTGCAGGGCCCGCAGCGCCTCGCGGAGCACCGGACGGCTCACTTCGAGCCGCCGGCAGAGCTCGGCCTCGGAGGGGAGCTTGTCGCCGATGGCGTACTCGCCGCGCTCGATGGCGCCGCGGAGGTGGCCGAGGACCGCTTCCATGGCGCTGACGCGCCGCGGCACCGGGCCACCTGTCTGGCTGTCTGACAGGTTCACGCAGCGATCCTGCGGGTGACAGGAGGGTGCTGTCAAGCGGCGGCGGGTTCGCAGGCCGACCGGCGGCAGCTCGGCGCGGCCTTGTTGATCAGGGGAAACGGTGGCAGTCATCGGCCACAGTCGTACGGCGGCCGGGTAAGAGCCCCTGCCTCACGCCCATACGGCCTGGGCGAGCGACACCCCCACGAAGGCGGCGCCCAGGCCCGCCACCACGCTCGCGGCCACGTTGGCGGCGGCGTAGAAGCGGGCGCCGTCCTGGGCGAGACGCAGGGTCTCGTACGAGAACGTCGAGTACGTGGTGAGCGCCCCGCACAGCCCCGTGCCGACGAGGAGCCGCAGGTCGGAGTGGGCGGCGCCCGCGGCCACGGCGCCGGTGAGCAGACCGAGGAGCAGGGAGCCGACGACGTTCACGGTGAAGGTGCCCCAGGGGAAGACCGTGTCGTGCCGGGACTGGACCGCGCGGTCGGTGAGATAGCGCAAGGGCGCGCCGACCATACCGCCGACGATGACGAGCACCCAGTTCACGACGACCTCTTACCCTTCGTACCCGTCCCGCCGGTCGTACCCATCCCGCCGGACTTGTCGCCGGGCTGGTCACCGGCCTTGTCCTCGCCGCCGGCGTACCGGATGACCTCGCAGCCGTCGAGGATCACGAGACCCTCGGTGACGAGTTCGTCGAGCTGCGGGAGGAAGCCGCGTACGCGGTCCTCAGTGTCCACGATGACGACGGCGACGGGCAGGTCCTCGCTGAGCGACAGCAGCCGCGTGGTGTGGACGACCGAGGAGGCGCCGAAGCCCTCGATGCCCCGGAAGACGCTCGCCCCCGCGAGGCCCGCGGCCCGGGCGCGGTGCACGATCTCGGAGTAGAGCGGCTTGTGGTGCCAGGTGTCGTGCTCGCCGATGAAGGCGGTCAGCCGGAGGGCGCGGCCGGTGAGTCTGGTCACGGGAGCCTCCGGGGTGCGGTTCGCGTGCGCCTCGCCGTCGCCGGCCTTCGAGATGCGGTCCGCGTGCCCGTCGCCCTCGCCGGCCTTCGAGACGCGGTCTGCGTGCGTCCCGCCGTCGCCGGCCGTCGCGGCGCGTCGGCCCTGAGCCATGTCATCGCTGCCTCCATGCGAGTGCCCGGCGTGCCGCCGTCACCGCGAGCCAGACCGCGACGAGGGCTGCGAGCAGGGTCGCGGCGAGGTAGGCGAGGGCGGTTCGGGGGTGCCCCTCGTCCACCAGGGTCTGGATGTCGACGGCGTATGTCGAGAAGGTGGTGAAGCCGCCGAGTACTCCGGTGCCGAAGAACGGCCGCACCAGCCGGTGAGCCGCCCATACGTCGGTGATCAGGACCATGAAGAGGCCGATCACGAAGCATCCGACGATGTTCACGCCGAACGTGGTCCAGGGGAATCCGCCCGACGGTGCGGGCCACAGCAGCGACGCTCCGTAGCGGGCGGCGGCGCCGACACCACCGCCGAGCGCGACCACGGCGACGACCGGCCCCTGCCCCTGCCACACGGACCGTCGCCGGCCGGGCGGGCGTACGGCGACGTCGGGGGTCTCGACCCGGTCGGGGTGCGGGACTGTCATGTGCGTACGTCTCCTACTCGCCGGGGCCCGGCCACCGCCGGGCACGCTCCGTCGCAAGCAGGGACCGTTGGCGGCACCGGCGCCGCGGTTCGGGTACGGCGGGCCCCACCGCCGCGCCGCGAGGCAAGATCGCGGCCGGTCAACAGGGTAACGCGGGGGTCGGCAACGGTGCACGCGGGTCGTCCGGGGCCACCCGAGTAGGCCGTTCGGGTGACGTCACCCGGTGTCGGGCAGCCCCGTGCGGTCAAGGTTGAGGCGGGCCTACCGAGCCGGACGAAGAATTGGTAAGAAAACCGACGTAGGCTCTGGAGACGCGCCAATCGCCGTTCTGCATGGGACGAGAGGACCGGCGGATGGCGCGGCCCGCACCTCCGGCGGCCGCCCGGGAGCGTTGCCCGGAGGGAACAAGGCAGTTCCGCGTGGTCCCTCCCCCACACCGACTCCCCCAGAGCGCATCCGTGGCTCCACCGGTTTGCTAAGGACGACGACGTGTCCGACTTCTCCTTCCCCACCCATTCGGCCCCCGCTTCCCCCGTCCGCACCACCGACCAGGTACGCCCGCACACCTCCGCCTCGCCCGACGCCCCGGCCGGGGTGGCCCTCGTGACCGGCGCGTCCTCGGGCATCGGCGCCGCGGTGGCGCGGCGGCTGGCGGCCGAGGGCGGCTGGCAGCTCCTGCTCAACGGCCGCGACCGGACCCGCCTCGCCCGCGTCGCCGCCGACACCTCGGCCACGGCGTTCCCCGCGGACCTCGCCGAGCCGGGTGCGGACCGGCGGCTGACCGACGACGTGCTGGACTCCGTCGGGCGCGTGGATCTGCTCGTGGCGGGCGCGGGCGTCGGCTGGGCCGGACCGTTCGCCACCATGCCGCCGCCCGCCCTCGACGAGGTCCTCTCCGTCAACCTGGTGGCCACGGTCCGGCTCGTCCGACTGCTGCTGCCGGGCATGATCAGCCGTGGGACCGGCCGCGTGGTCCTCATCGGTTCCATCGCGGGCTGTGTCGGCGTGCGCGACGAAGCCGTGTACTCCGCGGCCAAGGCGGCGGTGGCCACCTTCGCCGACGCCCTGCGCTACGAACTGCGCGGCACGGGCGTGGGGATCAGCCATGTCGTCCCCGGCGTCGTCGACACCCCGTTCTTCGAACGCCGTGGCGCCCCCTACCACCGGTCACGTCCCGCGCCAGTGCCGCCCGAACGCATCGCCGACGCCGTCTGGCAGGTCGTCACGCAGGACCGGGACGAGATCTTCGTACCCTCCTGGCTGCGCCTGCCGGGACGGCTGCGCGGTGCGGCCCCCGCCTTCTACCGCCGTCTCGCGGCCCGCTTCGGCTGACCGGTGACCGGGCCGTGCTCCGTCCCGGGCACGTGTTCGGGGACGACCGCGGAAAGGGCCCGCTCGCCGTTGCGGCCGGGCCCTCGTCGGTCATCTCTTTCGAGGTCAGCGGTGGCTGAACCACGACATCGCGGGCAGCGCCCGGTCGTCGTAGCCGAACAGTGCCTGGTTCTCCCAGCCGTTGCCGCCCACGGCGGTCCAGGTGGACTCCCATTGAAGTTCTCTCCCGGATGAATCCGGGAGACTCTCCCCTGGATCGCTCCGGGGAGTTTGACAGGTCATGTCTGTCCGACGACGACCCTTCCGGCCGCTGGAGCAAGTACGGGACTCACTCGGGTTGTTGGGGACTTGGTTGTCGTCCCCGACGGTGCACTGAGCGTACCAGATGCGTTACAGAGTGATGCTGTTCGGTGCTCCGCACCGCAAGGCCGAGGATGCGCTTCACCTCCCCCCCCCGTAAACGGAGGAGCGCTGCGCAAGATCAAAGGTAGAACGACAGGCCGATGACGTCGAACTTCACGCCGCCCGCGACCGCGCTGTCGAACCACCAGCGGGTGCCGGACAGATCGCCGCCCTCGGCGAGGTGCAACGCCACGGTCGTAGCGGAGTTGACCGCCTTGACCGCGTCGTAGCCGGAGTTGAGCAGCCCGGCGAGCTGCGACCAGTTGTCGGTGGAGCCCTCGTTCCAGAGCATGCCGCCGTTGATCTCGTTGCCGACCTGGACCATGTCGGCCGTGGTGCCCTGCGCCTTGAGGGCGTTCAGGACGTCGTACGTGTGGTTGTAGACGTCCGACCTGAGCTGGTTGTAGGAGTGTCCGGCCCAGGCGGCGGGCTTGGTCTGGTGGCCCGGGTCGGCCCAGGTGTCCGAGTAGTGGAAGTCGACCAGCAGCTTCATGCCCTGCGCCTTGATGCGCTTGGCCATCGCGAGCACGCGCGTCTTGTTGTTGTAGCCGTCGGCGGGGTTCACCCAGACCTTCAGGCGCGCGTAGTTCTGCCCGGCGTTCTTCAGGATGGCGAGCGCGTCGCCGGTCGAGCCGGAGCTCCACCGGTAGGCGCCTCCGAGCGCCTCGCTCTTGGCCAGTGACGAGACGTCGGAGCCCTTGATGGACAGGCCCGTCGAGCCCGATGTGAAGGTGACGTCGTCGACGTTGATCCAGTTGCCCGCCCTGGCATCGGAGTTGATGCTGATCGTGCACTGGTTGTTCGTCACCGCGATGGACGTGACGATCCGGATCCAGCCGTTGGAGGAGACCGGGATGTCGGTGCGCTGCTCGGCGCTGCCGCAGTTCCGCAGCGCGATGTACGCGGAGTTCTGCCCGCCGCCGGAGCGCACCCAGGCGGTGAGCTTGTAGGTGCCGTTGGTCAGCCCCGACAGGTACTGGTAGGTCTCGACCTTGTAGGCCGAGGACGACCAGTGGGAGAGACGGTAACTGCCGCTGCGGCCACCGGACTCGGTGAAGGAGGCGGCGTTCTGGCCGCCCGCCGAGTACGTCGACCAGCCGGCCGGCGTCGCGGTCCCGGTGCCGTCCGACTCGAAGCCGCCGTTGGAGAGCGTTGAGGCGGCCTGGGCCGAAGTGGCGGGCAGGGTGGTGAGTGCCAGGCCCGCGAAGAGCGGTATCAGCAGGGCCTTGAGTGAGCGTCTCGCGTGGAACATCGTCGTCCCTTCGACGAAGGTGGGGACTTGCGGGGGGGGGTGCGGCGGCGCCGTGCCCGAAGGCCTGGACACGGCGCCGCCAGGGTCGGCCGGACGTCCCCCAGGAATTCCGGCCGACGTTCGGGGGGTGGTGGCCCGGGGCTGGGGACAGCCGCGGGCCGGGTGCAGCCGTCACGACGTACGGCTGCGGGGGCGGCCGTCGCAGTACGGGGCTCGGGGGGGGAGCCACCGCGTGCGGCCGCCCGGATCAGGTGTCGAGTCGTACGACCCGGACGGCGCCGGCAGGCACGGACAGGCGGCCCGCGGCGCGCTCCCCGGTCAGCAGCTCGGTGCCGTGCGCGTCCAGCGGCACCTTGGCGTCGAGCGCGGTGTGGTTGACGGCGAACAGGAAGGTGCCCGACTCGCCCGTGCGGCGCACCACTTCGACATCGCGCGGCAGATCGGCGCGCGGCGCGATCCGGGCGTCGTCGGCGGCCTGGCCGAGCAGGGCGTCCAGTCCCTGCGCGTCGAGCCGGGTCGACACATACCAGGCGGAGCCCTCGCCGAGCCGGTGCCGGGTGACGGCGGGGTGGCCCGCGGTGAGTCCGTCGGCGTACGTCCACACGGTCTCGGCGCCGCGCGGCACCACGAACTCGGTCCAGACGTCACCGGTGAGTTCACAGCCGTCGGGTCCGGTGACGCGGACGCTCTCCCCGGCGAGCAGCGGTGAGAACTCCTCGACGTTCAGTCCGAGGACGTCCCGCAGGGCGCCCGGGTACGCGCCCTCGTGGACGGCGTCGTGCTCGTCGACGATGCCGGAGAAGTACGAGACGACGAGGGTGCCGCCGTTCTCTACGTACGCCTTGAGGTTGTGCCCGGCGGCCTCGGTCATCAGGTACAGGGCGGGGACGACGACAAGGGGATAGGCCGACAAGTCGGCTTCCGGGTGGGCGAAGTCGACCGTGAGGTGGCGGTCGTAGAGGGCCTCGTAGAAGGAGTCGGCGCGTTCGCGCGGGTCGTGGTCCTCGCTGGGGCGCCACTGGAGGTTCTGCGCCCACCAGGAGTGCCAGTCCCACAGGACGGCCACGTCGGCAACAGTGCGGGTGGAGCGGATCGGGGCCAGCGAGTCGAGGGAGGCGCCGAGTTCGACGACCTCGCGCCAGACCCGGGTGTCGGTGCCGCCGTGCGGGAGCATCGCCGAGTGGAACTTCTCGGCGCCGCGCCGTGACTGGCGCCACTGGAAAAACAGGGCGCCCTCGGAGCCGCGCGCCACGTGGGTGAGGGAGTTGCGGGCCATCTGGCCGGGGGCCTTGGCGGGGTTGCGGGGCTGCCAGTTGACGCCGGACGTGGAGTGTTCGAGCAGCAGCCAGGGGGCGCCGCCCGCGACGGAGCGGGTGAGGTCGGCGGCCATGGCGAGGTTGACGTGGGTGCGGCGGCCGTCGGTGATCAGGTAGTGGTCGTTGGTGACGAGGTCGACCTCGCGGCCCCAGGCCCAGTAGTCGAGGGAGTCGCACTGGCTGAGCGCGGTCATGAAGTTGGTGGTGACCGGGACGCCGGGCGAGAGGCGGTGCAGGATGTCCCGCTCCCTACGGAAGTTCTCGCGGATGGTGGCGTCGGCAAACCGCTTGTAGTCCAGCGCCTGGCCCGGGTTGCCGACCGTGGGCGTCACGCGCGGCGGGTTGATCTGCTCGAAGTCCGCGTAGCGCTGGCCCCAGAACGCCGTGCCCCAGGCCTCGTTGAGGGCGTCGACCGTGCCGTACGTCCGGGCGAGCCAGCGGCGGAAGTGGGCGGCGCAGGAGTCGCAGTAGCAGGCGGAGACCGGGACGCCGTACTCGTTGTGCACGTGCCAGAGGGCGAGCGCCGGGTGATCGGCGTAGCGGGTGGCGAGTTGGGTGGTGATGTCGGCGGCGGCGGCCCGGTAGTCGGCGTTGCTGTGACAGATCGCGCCGCGGGAGCCGAACTCGTAGCGCGTGCCGTCGGCGGCCACCGGCAGCGCCCCGGGGTGCTCGCGGTAGAACCAGACGGGCGGTACGACGGTCGGCGTACCGAGGTCGGCGCGGATGCCGTTCTCGTACAGCAGGTCGAGCAGACGGTCGAGCCAGCCGAAGTCGTACGCCCCGCGCGAGGGCTCCAGCAGTGCCCAGGAGAAGATGCCGACGCTCACCATGGTGACGCCCGCCTCGCGCATGAGCCGGACGTCCTCGCGCCAGACGGTTTCCGGCCACTGCTCGGGGTTGTAGTCCCCACCGAAGGCGAGCCGGGTGAGGCCCTTGGGGGTGGTCTCCGGCATGGATCTCTCCCGTTTAATCGATCATTTGGGAACGTGCACACACAACGTTGTCGGCGTGAGCCCAACATAACCGCACAGCAACAACCATTGACAAGTGTCCTGGATGTTTCTCTACTGTGAACGCTCACAGAAGCGCGGCGAGCCGCGCAGGGACACGGCAGGTCTTCGCAAGAGGCGAGGACCCAGGTCAGGGGAGAACGATCCATGCCCACCAACACGAAGCACCGCCGCCTCGTGACTACCGCCCTCGCCGTCACGCTCGGCGCCACCGCCCTCGCCGCCTGCGGCTCGTCCGACGACGACAGCGAGGCCCAGTCCGGCCCCGTCGATCTGACGTACTGGACCTGGACGCCGGGCATGGACAAGGTCGTGGACCTGTGGAACGAGGGTCCCGGCAAGGAGCAGCAGATCACCGTCACGGTGAAGAAGCAGGCCTCCGGCGACACCCTCGTCACCAAGATCCTCACCGCGCACAAGGCCGGCAAGGGACCCGACCTGGTGCAGGCCGAGTACCAGGCACTGCCGACCCTGGTCAGCAATGACGCGGTCGCCGACATCTCGGGCGAGTCCGGCGACGCGGAGGGCAAGTTCGCCGAGGGCGTGTGGCAGCAGACGACGCTCGGCACGGACGCGGTCTACGCGATACCGCAGGACATCGGGCCGATGATGTTCTACTACCGCGAGGACCTCTTCAAGGAGTACGGCCTGACCGTCCCGGCCACCTGGGACGAGTTCGCCGAGACCGCCCGCGCGCTGAAGAAGAAGGCGCCGGACGTGGACCTCACCACCTTCTCCGCCAACGACTCCGGCCTCTTCGCGGGCCTCGCCCAGCAGGCGGGCGCCCGGTGGTGGACCACCGAGGGCGACACCTGGAAGGTCGGCATCGACGACGCCGCCACGCGGAAGGTCGCCGACTTCTGGGGCGGCCTCGTCAAGGAGGGCGCCATCGACAACCAGCCGATGTACACCCCGGCCTGGAACAAGGCGCTCAACACCGGCGAGCAGATCGCCTGGGTGAGCGCGGTCTGGGCGCCCGGCACACTGACCAGCGCGGCCCCCGACACCGAGGGCAAGTGGAAGATGGCGCCGCTGCCGCAGTGGTCGGACAGCGAGAACGTCACCGGCAGCTGGGGCGGCTCCTCGACGGCCGTCACCACGGACTCCGACCACAAGGAGGCCGCCGCCAAGTTCGCCGCCTGGCTGAACACCGACCCGGACGCGCTGACCGCGCTGGCGAAGGAGGGCGGCATCTACCCGGCAGCCACGACCGCCCAGACCTCCGAGGCGTTCACCGGGCCGCCGGCGTACTTCGCCAACCAGCCGGACTTCTACGCCCAGGCCACCAAGATCGCCGAGACCACCGCGCCCTCCGCGTGGGGCCCGAACGTGAACGTCGCCTACACCACGTTCAAGGACGCGTTCGGCAAGGCCGCCAAGGACAAGTCGGACTTCGGTGCCGCCCTGAAGACGATGCAGGACGACACGGTCGCCGACCTTCAGAAGCAGGGCTTCGAGGTCGCGGAGTGACCAGCGCACGCCGGAAGTCGTACGGGGTCAAGGGGGCCCCGTACGCCCTCCCGTCTCCCACCACCACCCTCAAACGAGCGCGAGGCGCCCCCTACTTTTTCCTCCTTCCCGCGACCATCCTCTTCGCCCTCTTCTTCGCCCTGCCCATCGGCTACGCGGTCTGGCTCAGCCTCCACAAGGTCGAGGTCAAGGGCCTGGGCCTGGGGGCGGGCGCCCGGCAAGAAGTGTGGGCGGGCTTCGAGAACTACGCCGACGCCCTGACCGACTCCGAGCTGCTGGACGGCGCACTGCGCGTCCTCGGCTACGGCGCGATCGTGGTCCCGGTGATGCTCGGCCTGGCGCTGGTCTTCGCGCTGATGCTGGACAGCGACAAGGTCCGGCTCGCCCCCGTCACCCGGCTCGCGATCTTCCTGCCGTACGCCATCCCCGGCGTCGTGGCGGCGCTGCTGTGGGGCTTTCTGTATCTGCCGGACGTCAGCCCCTTCTACTTCGTGCTCGACAAGCTGGGCCTGCCGCAGCCGGACCTGCTGGACGGCGGGGGCCTGTACGGGGCGCTGTCGAACATCGCGGTCTGGGGCGGCACCGGGTTCAACATGATCGTCATCTAC
Source organism: Streptomyces sp. NPDC002845 (assembly GCF_053591955.1). Lineage (NCBI taxonomy): Bacteria > Bacillati > Actinomycetota > Actinomycetes > Kitasatosporales > Streptomycetaceae > Streptomyces > Streptomyces sp. NPDC002845. Next base: position 146,715 of record NZ_JBSFUU010000011.1, read on the forward strand.
ACGTCGCTTCAGGCGATCCCCGCCGAGGTGTACGAGGCGGCCAAGCTGGACGGCGCCACCCCGCTGCAGATCGCGCTGCGGATCAAGATCCCGATGGTGGCGCCCTCGCTGGTGCTGACCTTCTTCTTCTCGATCATCGCCACGCTCCAGGTGTTCAGCGAGCCGACCACCCTCAAGCCCCTCACCAACTCCGTCTCCACGACCTGGAGTCCGCTGATGAAGGTGTACCAGGACGCCTTCGGCAAGGGCGACATCTACGCGGCCGCCGCGGGCGCCGTGATCATCGCCATCGCCACGCTCGTGTTGTCCTTCGGCTTCCTGCGGGCCGCGAACTCCCGGAACAAGCGGGACGGCAGTCAAGGAGCCGCACGATGAGTTCTCTTGCCGTCCGCAAGGCCGCACCGGCCGCGGGCACCACGCCCGGCACCGCGCAGGGCCCGCCGCTGCGCCGCCGGATCGCCCTCGTCCCGACGCTCACCCTGCTGCTGGGCGCGATCTACTGTCTGCTGCCCGTCGCCTGGGTGGTGATCGCGGCCACCAAGTCGGGCAGCGAGCTGTTCTCCACCTTCACCTTCCTGCCGGGCACCGGCTTCGCGGACAACCTGTCCGAGCTCAACGCCTACCGCGACGGCGTCTACTGGACGTGGATGGGCAACTCCGCCCTCTACGCGGGCCTCGGCGCGCTGTTGTCGACGGCCGTCTCCGCGATCAGCGGCTACGCGCTGGCGATCTACCGCTTCCGGGGCCGCGAGAGTGTCTTCAACATCCTGATGGCGGGCGTACTGATGCCGCCGGTCATCCTCGCGATACCGCAGTACCTGCTGCTGGCCAAGGTGGACCTGACCGACTCGTACTGGTCCGTGCTGCTCCCGCTGGTCCTGTCGCCGTACGGCGTGTACCTGTCCCGGATCTACGCCGCTGCCGCGGTCCCCGGTGACGTGGTCGAGGCCGGGCGGATGGACGGGGCGAGCGAGTGGCGGATCTTCACCCGGATCGCGCTGCCGATGATGGTGCCGGGGCTGGTCACGGTCTTCCTGTTCCAGTTCGTCGCCGTCTGGAACAACTTCCTGCTGCCGTACATCATGCTCAGCGACGACGAGAAGTTCCCGATCACCCTGGGCCTGTTCACGCTCCTCGAACAGGGCGCCAACACCCCGGCGCTCTACACCCTGGTGATCACCGGCGCGCTGCTCGCGGTGATCCCGCTGATCGCGCTCTTCCTGGTCATCCAGCGCTTCTGGAGCCTCGATCTGCTCTCCGGAGCCGTAAAGTCATGACCATGAGCAACACGGGGGGCCGGCGCAGGCCGCCGACGATTCACGATGTGGCGCGCGAGGCGGGAGTCTCCCGTGGCACCGTCTCGCGCGTGCTCAACGGCGGCCACTACGTCAGCCCGGCGGCGCAGGAGGCGGTCAACGCGGCCATCCGCAGGACGGGTTATGTCGTGAACCGGCACGCCCGCTCGCTGATCACCGGCCGCTCCGACTCGATCGGCTTCCTGCTGACCGAACCGCAGGAGAGGTTCTTCGAGGACCCCAACTTCAATGTCCTGCTGCGCGGTTGCACCCAGGCGCTGGCCGCGCACGACACCCCGCTGCTGCTGATGCTGGCGGGCACCGAGGACGAACGGCGGCGCATCACGCGGTACATCACGGCCGGGCACGTCGACGGGGTCCTGCTGGTCTCCAGCCACTCCGGCGACCCGGTCGCCGAGGAACTGCGCGAGGCGGGGGTGCCGCTCGTCGCGTGCGGCAAGCCCATCGGCCTCGGCTCCAAGGTGAGTTACGTGGCGGCGGACGACCGCGACGGCGCCCGTGACATGGTGCGCCATCTGCTGTCGCTGGGCCGCCGCCGCGTCGGCGTGGTCACCGGTCCCCTGGACACCCCCGGCGGTGTGGAGCGGCTCGCGGGCTATCGCGAGGTGCTCACCGAGGCGGGCCTCACCATCGACGACCGCCTCATCGTCTCCGGCGACTACAGCCGGGCCAGCGGTGAGGCGGGCGCCGGGCGGCTGCTGGCGCAGGCCCCGGACATGGACGCGGTGTTCGTCGCCTCCGACCTGATGGCGCAGGGCGTGCTGACCGCGCTGCACCGCGCCGGGCGCCGGGTCCCCGAGGACGTCGCCGTGGGCGGCTTCGACGACTCCCCCGCCGCCACGGCCGCCAGCCCCGCCCTCACCACGATCCGCCAGCCGTGGGACCGCATCAGCAACGAGATGGTGCGGGTGCTGCTGGCGCAGATCGGCGGCGAGGACCCGGCGGCGGTGATCCTCCCGACCGAGCTGGTACGGCGGGACTCGACCTGATTCCCCGCGCATACGGTTGAACACCCTCCGGAGGTGGCTCCGTATCTCCTGGCATAGCATCGGCGTACGCGCCGCACAGGAGCCGCACAACCCACGGAGGCTCACCAATTGGATTAGCGATCCGTAGCGATCCCGTGACAGAACGCCACGCGCACGCCCGGCGCCCAGGCGACGTCGGGCACCCTCCTCGGTGAGGTCGCGAGAGCTCACCGACCAGCGTCCGGAGGGACGGGCCACGAGGGCTGACGGCTTCCGCTGTTCAGCACCAGGGCACGAAGGCGACTGGCTCACATCCCTGAGCAACACGGGGGATCCCTAAGCCAATCAGAGACGCTGCCCGGTGAGCATGAGCCGGCTTCAGCGAGCAGGAGGTGCCCTCAGGCATCTGCTGCTCGTCGTCGTGCTCGTCCGTGCGGCGCTGGCCCGTCGCACGGACCGGACGCTCGGCCTCCTCGCGCCGGGGCCCGTCGTTCGGCGCCCCGATCCACCGCCGCGCGGTCCTGATCTCACCCAGCTGTCGGTTCTGCGGATATAGGCCGTACGCCCTCCCGCGGGCGCGCACGCACGCGCGGTCCCGCGTCATCGACGTACGCCCAAGAACACGCGACAACTGACAGTACGAGGTGGATTCAGCATGTCTTCTTCACGCGCGCCCCGCGCCGCACGTCCGCTCGCCGTATCGCGGCCGTCGGCGTCATTGGCCGCCGGAGCCCTCCTGCTCGCCGCCTGCGGCGGTGACAGCGCCGACTCGGGCGCCGGTGACAGCAGCTCGGCCGCCGCGACCGACTCCGCGGCCGCCGGCGCCGGCGCCGAGTCCGGGGACTTCAACGACGCGGACGTGGCGTTCGCGCAGATGATGATCCCGCACCACGAGCAGGCCCTGGAGATGGCCCGGACGGCCGACGGCCGGGCCTCCGACGCGGAGCTCAAGGACATCGCCGCGGAGATCGAGAAGGCCCAGGACCCCGAGATCCGGACGATGACGGGCTGGCTGGAGTCCTGGAACCAGCCGGCCACGATGGAGTCCATGCCCGGCATGGACCACGGTGGCGACGGCATGATGTCCGACGCGGACATGAAAGAGCTCATGGCCATGAAGGGCAAGGAGTTCGACAAGATGTTCGCGGAGATGATGATCGAGCACCACAACGGCGCGATCACCATGGCCGAGGACGAGCGGCGGAACGGCTCGAACGCCGACGTCAAGAAGATGGCCGACGCCATCGTCACGACCCAGTCCGCCGAGGTCACGCAGCTCCGGAGCATCCTCGACCGGCTGTGAGGCACAACGCCCGGGGCGAGGCCCCGTACGTCCTCGCCCCGGGCGTTCCCCCTCATGCCGAAGGCCCCGTGCCGACCCCGGCGGCGACGGACATCGGCACGGCCGGTGCGCGGCAACCGGTCAGGATCTGAGAAGCGGCCCGCCGCTCCCGCGCCCTAGCGTGAAGGCACCGGTGAAAGCCCGCCGGTACGACACGACCACGGAGGAGTACGCCATGACCGCCGGCCTGAAGACGATCATTTACCCCGTCAAGGATCTCGACCGGGCAAAGGCCCTGTTCGGTGAGTTGCTGGGGAGCGAGCCGTACGCGGACTCGGCGTACTACGTCGGGTTCAAGGACGCGGGGCAGGACGTCGGGCTGGACCCCAACGGTCACGCGAAGGGCATGACCGGGCCCGTTCCGTACTGGCACGTGGCGGACATCCGGGCCACCCTGGCGGCCCTGCTCGGCGCGGGTGCGGAGCCGCTGCAGAACGTGCACGACGTCGGTGGCGGCAGGCTGATCGCATCGGTGAAGGACGCGGACGGGAATCTGATCGGGCTCCTGCAGGACACCGCCGCCGAGTAGGCACGACCGTAGATGCAACCGCACTAGTTGCACACTCAATTAAGGGCCGGACCTCTGTTACCGTGCAGGTATGGCAGCGAACACGGCCGATGCCCGGCTCGAGGAGCAGTGGCGGGACATCCTCGCGGTGCACGCGCGCACGATGTGCGAGATCGATCGCGCGCTGCATCCGCACGGCCTGGGCGCCAGCGATTTCGAGGTGCTCGACATCCTCGCGTCCGAGGCCGCCGCCGCGGAGTCCGGTCAGCAGTGCCGGGTACAGAACATCGCCGACCGGGTCCACCTCAGCCAGAGTGCCCTGTCCCGGCTCATCGGCCGCCTGGAAAAGGACGGCCTGGTGGAGCGCTCGGTCTGCCAGGAAGACCGGCGCGGGGTGTGGGTGGCCCTCACCCGGAAGGGCCGTGACCTGCACACCGCGGTCCTCCCTCTGCAGCGCGCCGTCCTCGCCCGCATGCTGGACGGCTGACGCGGGGACGGCGGACGAACCCGTCCGGTGTCAGCGCGCCAGCAGGGTGCGTACTCCCTCCGAGTTGAGCGTCAGGCCGTGCGGTGAACTGGCGTCTATGGTGAGCGACAGGTCTCCCTCCGGCCACTGGGAGGCCAGGGCGCCCAGCGGCACGAGACGGTAGCGGGAGACGAACGGCAGCAGTCCGGCCATCTCCAGCTCCGACGTGAACACCGGCACCACCTGCTCGCCGCCCGGCTGCTCCAGAACGGGCAGCGCCACGGCGGCGGGGTCGGTGGCTTCCTCGTCGCTGGCGTCGTCCGGCACCGGGACGAGCACCTCGCTACCGGCCAGCGTGTCCAGTGCGGCCGTGTCCCCGGTGTCCTGGGCGAGGGTGTTCAGCGCCTCCTGCGCCGGTGTCACGGCCTGGGGCGCGTTGTTGTTCGAGGGTGTGTCCATGGCAGATCCCGGGGTAGTTGCGGCCGCCCGGGACAAGATCCCCAACAAGATCCGTCCCGGGCGCGTCGCAACTCGCGTACCCGTCCAGGGCCGGAGCATTCCTGAACACGGGGGTTCGGAGCCGTCCTCGATGATTCGACGGTTCAGCGAATCACCCGACGTTTCACGAGGTCACCCAACGTTTCACGGAGTCACCGATGATTCAGGGGATCAGCGGGATGTCCTTGGACGGCAGCCCCAGGCGGTCGCAGCCGACGCGCCGGGCGAGCGGCTCGGCCATGGACGCGCCGACATGCGTCAGGTACGTGGCCGCGTCGCGGAAGTAGCGCTGCATCCGCTGTCCGTCGCGGGCGTGGCGGGAGCCCGCCGTGCGGAAGAGGCTGCCGTGGAGGACGTCGTAGGCCATGCGCCCGGCCATCTGGAAGACGATCGCGAGGCGGTTGTCGACGACGTCGGTGAACGCCTCCTCGCCGGTCACATTGCGGCGGCAGGCCTCCATCCAGTCCTCGGCGTTGCGCTGGAGCGCCGCCTCGGCGGTGTGGATCGCGCCCAGCGCCTCGCCCAAGTGCCTCTGGCAGTCGTGGAGTTCGGCGCGAGTGCGGCCGGGGTCGGTGCTCAGCGGGCGTTCGGCGAGGATCCGCGCGTATTCGTCGGCGGCCGCGTACGCCGTGCCGGATAAGGCCAAGTGCGCCGATACGAGGGATGCGCCTGCCGGCGGGTGCACAGGGTGAAAATGAACCAGTGATGGTGACCGCTGCCCACGCGTCCGTCACCGGTGCGTGCTTAGCGTGGGCGCATGCCGATGCAACCCTGGTTCCCCGACGCCAAGCTGGGCGTCTTCATCCACTACGGCATCTACGCCGTGGACGGAGTGCCGGAGTCCTGGTCCTTCTACACCGGCGAGGTTCCGCACGAGCGGTACATGAAACAGCTCGACGGCTTCACGGCGGCGGCGTACGACCCCCGCGCCTGGGCCGGGCTGTTCGCCCGCGTGGGCGCCCGGTACGCGGTGCTCACCGCCCGCCACCACGACGGCGTCGCCCTGTGGGACACCGCGCACGGCGACCTGAACGTGGTCCGGCACACCCCGGCAGGCCGCGACCTGCTCACCGGGTACGTCGACGCGCTGCGTGAGCACGGCCTCAAGGTGGGCCTGTACTACTCGCATTCCGACTGGAACCACCCCGACTACGCGAGCCTGCGCCACCCCGGCATCGAGGCGTGGCCGGAGACCCATCCGGGCGGCAACGACGCCAACCCCTACTCCCACGCCGAGCCCGGCAAGGAGGACCCGGAGGCCTGGGCGCGCTATCTCGCGTACCGCGACGGGCAGGTCGGTGAGCTGGTCGACCGGTTCCGCCCCGACCTGCTGTGGTTCGACGGCGAGTGGGAGCGCACCGAGGAGCAGTGGCGGATCGGGGAGCTGGCCGAGCTGATCCTCGCGGGCAGCCCGGACACCGTCCTCAACGCCCGCATGCTCAGCCGCGGCGACTACGCCACCCCCGAGCAGGGCGCGCCGCTCCAAACGCCGGACGGGCCCTGGGAGTTGTGCCTGACGATCAACGACTCCTGGGGGTACCAGCCCCGGGACGACGACTACAAGTCGGTGCGGCAGCTGGTCCGCTACTTCACCGAGACCATCGCCATGGGCGGCAATCTGCTCCTCGACGTCGGCCCGAAGGAGGACGGGACGATCCCAGCCGAGCAGGTCGAGCGTCTGGAGGGCCTCGGCACGTGGATCGCACGGCACGCCGACGCCGTCTACGGCACGGCCGCTGGGCTGCCCGCCGGGCACCACTACGGCCCGAGCACTCTCTCGGCCGACCGGCGCACGCTGTACCTGATGTGCTTCGACGTGCCGCGTGAGGCCGTCTCGGTGCGCGGGCTGCGCAACCGTGTCGAGCGGGTGACGGTCGTGGGCACCGGCACACAACTGCGCCACCACGTCACGGGCGGCCTCGACCACGTACCCGGCGTGACCTGGATCGACGCGCCCGGCGAGGCCGATCTCGACGCGTACGCGACCGTCCTGGCCGTCGAGCTGGACGGAGAGCTGGATCTGTACCGGGGGGCGGGACGGGACTGAGCCCTCAGGAGGCGCCCCGGCGCCGAGGCATCACCCGAGCGGCACCGCAAGATCGGTGCCGCTCGTTTTCTGTTATCGGCGTCCCCCTCCGCCGTCTCCCGTGCGTAGGCACCGTCCACCCACGAGAGTGCGAGGAACGACGCAGTGACACCTCAGATCAGCCGCCGGAGCATGTTGAAGGCCGCGGGAGTGGCGAGCGGCGCGGTCGGTATCGGCATCGGGACGGCGGCCGCACCCGCCACGGCCGCGGAGCCGGCCTTCGCACACCCCGGGCTGCTGCACACCCGGGCCGGCCTCGACCGCATGGCGGCGAAGGTGACGGCGGGCGCCGCCCCCTACACGGCCGGCTTCGCCAAGCTGACCGCCAACCGGCACGCGCAGAGCGACCGGAAGGCCAACCCGCAGGCCACGGTGTACCGGGGAAACGGCTCCCCGCAGAACTACCGGACCCTCTACAACGACATCCACGCCGCCTACCAGAACGCCCTGCGCTCCCACGTCAGCGGCGACACCGCGCACGCGGACACCGCCGTGGAGATCCTCAACGCCTGGTCGGCCACGCTGACCAGCCTGAAGGGCAGCGCGGACCGGTTCCTGGCGGCGGGGCTGTACGGCTACCAGTTCGCCAACGCCGCCGAACTCGTCCGCGACCACGACAGCTTCGAGCTGGAGCGGTTCCAGAAGATGATGCTCGACGTCTTCTACCCGCTCAGCGAGGACTTCCTCGTCCGCCACAACGGCGCGGTCGTCACCAACTACTGGCCGAACTGGGACCTGTGCAACATGGCCTGCGTCCTGGCCACCGGCATCTTCTGCGACGACAAGGCCATAGTCGAGCGCGCCGTCGAGTACTTCAAGCACGGCGAGGGCCTGGGCTCCGTCAAGAACGCCATCCCGGTCGTGCGCGACGACGGGCTCGCCGAGTGGCTGGAGGCCGGGCGCGACCAGGGGCACGCGCTGCTCGGCGTCGGCCTGATGGGCACCTTCTGCGAGATGGCCTGGAACCAGGGCATCGACCTGTACGGCTACGACGACAACCGGTTCCTCAAGGGCGCGCAGTACGTGGCCAAGTGGAGCATGGGCGGGTATGTGCCGTACACCGCCAACACCCGGGAGAAGGGGGCTGTCGAGGGCTGGTCGGGGACGGAGACCGCGACCGCGGCCGCGGCCGTCGACCCGGCGATGACCCGCCCGATCTGGGCCATGATCGCCAACCATTACACCAAGCGCCAGGGCCTGTCCGCCTCGTACCTCACGCAGATCGCGGCCAAGTCGGCCCCCGAGGGCGGCGGTGGTGACTACGGCCCCAACAGCGGCGGCTACGACCAGCTCGGCTTCGGCACGCTGGCGTTCACCCGGGACAAGGCGGTGGTCGAGGCCACGTCGCCGAGCCCGTCGGCTTCGGCGTCCGCCGCGGCGTCCGGCACGCCTTCGGAAACGCCGTCGGACCCGGCTTCGGCCGCCGCGTCCCCCGCCGCGGACCCTTCCCCGAGCTCGCAGGGCGGGCGGGACGGGGACTTGGCCGCCACCGGTTCCTCCGAGCTGCCCCTGTGGACCGCCGCGACCGGCATCACCGCCGTCGCCGGCGGCCTCCTCCTGCTCCGCCGCCGCGGACAGGCCGCCGCCCGCCGCGGGGCGGAGTAGCCAGGCGCCGCGCGGTGGAGTAGCCCGGCCTCCGTCCCGGCAGGCGTCGAAAAACCTGATGCCGGGACGGAGCCGGTCTCCCTGCACTCGCCGTGCGCGCCGCCCGCAGAGCGCGGCGCGCTTCCATCCGTGTGACGAACGAGGGGAGCCCGGCTGTGCGGTACCGCACCGCGGTCGTCGTCCCCCGCGCACGGTACGACGTGATCCTCGTGTCTTCGTAGACCCGGTGCCGGCTGCGCGGCCGTCACCGGACGACCGCGACGAACACCCTCCCGCACCCGGCGGCGCGGGCGTCCGAGCCTGCCTCGGCACGCCCGCGCCGCGCGCGGAGTGAACCCGAGCCCGCGCCAGGCGTTCCGACCGCCCGCGCCACGCCCTGTTCGTCCTCCGTCCTTCGTCGCGGAATCGCGCTGCCCTCTTCTCGATCCTCTCGTCTCTGACGAAAGCCTGACGACAGGCCACGGGCCGTGCGCACGAACCCGCAACCCCGTCCCACCGTTCCCCTCGTCGCCGTACGGAATCTCGGCATCCTCGCCCATGTGGACGCCGGCAAGACGACGGTGACCGAGCGGATCCTCTACCTCACCGGCGCGACCCACAAGCGGGGCGAAGTGCACGACGGCACGACCGTCACCGACTTCGACCCGCAGGAACGCGACCGTGGCATCACCCATCTTCGCCGCGGCGGTGAGCTGTGACTGGGACGGCCACCGCCTCAACCTCATCGACACGCCGGGCCACGTGGACTTCTCCGACGAGGTGACGCGCTCGCTGCGGGTGCTCGACGGGGCGATCGCGGTGTTCGACGCCGTGGCGGGGGTCGAGCCGCAGAGCGAGGCGGTGTGGCGGGAGGCCGACCGGCACGGCGTACCGCGCATCGCCTTCGTCAACAAGCTGGACCGCGCGGGTGCCGACCTCGACGCGGCGGTCGCCTCGATCCGGGAGCGGCTGGGCATGGTTGCGCTGGTGGTCCAGCTGCCGATCGGGCGCGAGGACGGGTTCACCGGTGTGGTCGACCTGGTGCGCATGCGTGCGCTGGTCTGGGGCGCGGGCGGTGACACGTACGAGGAGGGTCCGGTGCCCGAGGCGCTGCGTGCGGAGGCGGAACGGCGCCGCCGGGCACTGGAAGAGACGGTGGCGGAGCTGCACCCGGCCGCGCTGGAGGAGTTCTGCGCGGACTCGGCGCTCTCCGCGGGCACGCTGGCCACGGCGCTGCGCGAACTCACCCACGGCGGTGAGGGCGTGGTGGTGCTGTGCGGGTCGGCGTACCGCGACCGCGGTATCGAACCGCTGCTGGAGGCCGTCGTGGCGTACCTCCCGTCGCCGCTCGACGTGCCGCCGGTGCGCGGCACGTTGGGCGACACGGTGCTGGAGCGGGCCGCCGATCCGGCGGCGCCGTTCGCCGCGCTGGTCTTCAAGGTGAACTCGACCGCCACGGGCCGGCTGACCTGTCTGCGGGTGTATTCGGGGACGCTTCGGAAGGGGGACACGGTGCTCGACACGGGCGTACGGCGGACCGAGCGGGTCGGCCGGATGCTGCGGGTGCAGGCCGACCGGCACGCGGAGACGGACCTGGCGGTGGCCGGGGACATCGTCGCCGTGGTCGGGCTGAAGGCCGCCCGCGTGGGGACGACCCTGTGCGCGCCCGACGCGCCCCTGGTCCTCGAACAGCCCACCGCGGCCGAGCCGGTGGTGTCCGTGGCGATCGAGGCCCGCCGGAGCCTCGACACGGACCGGCTGGCCTCCGCACTCGCCCGGCTGGTCGAGGAGGACCCGTCGCTGGTGGTGCGGGCCGAACCGGAGACGGGCCAGACCGTGCTGTCGGGCCTGGGCGAGCTGCACCTCGACGTGGCGGTGGAGAAGCTCCGCCGCGACCAGGGGCTGGAGGTCGCCGTCGGCCGGCCGCGGGTGGCGTATCGCGAGACGGTCGTGCGTGGGGTGTCCGGGCTGGTGTACCGGCACGTCAAACAGGACGGCGGCGCGGGCCAGTTCGCCCATGTCGTCCTGGACGTCGAGCCGTTGGAGATCGCGGCGGGCTCGGCCGGTGAGTTCGTGTTCCGGTCGGCCGTGGTGGGCGGCCGGGTGCCGCGGGAGTACGTCCGCGCGGTGGAGGCGGGCTGCCGGGACGCGCTGGCCGAGGGTCCCCTCGGCGGCCATCCGGTGACCGGGCTGCGGGTCACGCTGACCGACGGGGCGACCCATTCCAAGGACTCCTCGGAGATGGCGTTCCGCACGGCGGGCCGGCTCGGGCTCCGGGAAGCGCTGCGCGCCTGCGTGCCCGCGCTTCTGGAACCGGTGGCCGAGGTCACGGTCTCCGTGCCCGACGACGCCGTGGGCGGGGTGCTCGGTGACCTGGCGGCACGGCGCGGCCGGGTCTCGGGCTCGACCGCGCGGGCCGGCACGACCGTGGTCACGGCGACCGTGCCGCTGGCCGAACTCTTCGGCTACGCGACCCGGTTGCGCAGCCGCACGCAGGGCAGAGGAACGTTCACCACCCGGCCCGCCGGGTACGCCCTCGTACCGGCGGCGGTGTCCCTGGCCCTGCTGAACCGGTAACCATGACGACGTCCCCGCCCCGGACGGGGCGGGGACGTCCCGGGCGCCCTGCGGCCCGCCGGATGTGGTGTTGCCCAGAAACGGGCTTATCTTTCAGGAAGGTTGCCTAAAATATAGAGCCACAAGTTGATCGTGAGATGGGGGCTGGTTCATGGAGCGGCGCAGTCCGAGGCCGACGCTGGAGGCCGTCGCGGCGCGGGCGGGCGTCGGCCGGGGCACGGCCTCACGCGTCATCAACGACTCCGGGCCCGTAAGCGAGGCTTCCCGCGAGGCGGTGCTGCGCGCCGTCGCGGAGTTGGGCTACGTACCGAACCAGGCCGCCCGCGCGCTGGTGCGGCAGCGCACGGACACCGTCGCGTTCGTGGTGGCCGTGACCGAGGAACGGGGCTTCTGGGACGACCCGTTCTACTCGCCTCTCGTCCGCAGCGCCACGGCGACCCTCGCCGCCGAGGGCATCCAGTTGCTTCTGGCCATAGCCCACTCCCAGCAGGAACACGCTCGCCTGACGGCCTTTCTGACGGCACGTCATGTCGACGGTGTCCTGCTCAGCTCACTGCACGAGAACGATCCCCTGCCCCGGACGCTCGACGCGTGCGGTATGCCCACGGTCATGATGGGGGCGCCCACCGGCTACACACCGGACTTCAGCGTCGACCTCGACAACACCGACGGCGGACGACGTGCCGCTCATCATCTGCTCGAACGCGGCCGGCGCCGGATCGCGGTGATCACCGGCCCGCTGGGCATCCAGGCCGGTGTCGACCGCTGGACCGGTTTCCGCGGCCCCCTCGCCGAGGCGGGTCTGTCCCAGGGCCCGGTCGCGCACGGCGACTTCACCCGCGACTCGGGCGTCACCGCCATGCGCCACCTCCTCGCGCGGGCCCCCGAGGTGGACGCCGTGTTCGCCGCCAACGACCTCATGGCCGCCGGCGCGCTGGACGTCCTGGCGGAGTCCGGGCGACGCGTTCCGGACGATGTCGCGGTCGTGGGCTTCGACGACTCCTCGGTCGCCGTCCACGCCCATCCCCCGCTCACCTCCATCCACCAGCCCATCGAGCGGATGGGCCAGGAGACGGCCCGCCTGATGATCGCCCGGCTCGCCCGGCAGGCGGTCCCGGAGCGGAAGGTGGTCTTCACACCCCATCTCGTCGTACGGGAGTCCACCTGAGGCCGGCGCTTCTTCCGCACGGCCGTGCGCCGGTCAGTCGTCCAGCGCGTCCATCACGTCCGCGAGGTCCACGAACTTGAAGCCGGTGGCGGGGCGTCCGTCGCTCTCCGGCGTGGCGTCGCCGTCCTGGACGACCAGCAGGCCGTGCGGGTAGCGGGCGCCGAGCGGGGCGTTGAGCGCCGCCGCGCCGTCGCACTCCTCCGAGCCGTCCAGGGTCGCAGAGGCTGCGGTGACCCGGAAGCCGCCCTCGTACTCGTTGTCGTCGTCGAGCTCGCGGTCGTACGCGGCGAAGGTGTTGTCGCCCTGGCTGGAGGCGAGGAGGTATCCGTCGCCGCGGGCCTCGGTGATCAGGGTGAGGCCCTCGACGTCCGCCGTGAGCCGGGTCCCGCCGAAGCCGGGGTCGGCGCCCGGGGCACACTCCTCGGTCGTCTCGTCGTAGGTACCGGGCACCCCGTACTCGCGGACCTTGTCGATCAGTTCGGGGGTACCGGTGAGGTCGGCGCGCAGCCGCCAGATGCCGACGTCCTCCTGGCCGGCGTAGAGCGTGCCGTTGGCGGGGTCGACCACCATGCCCTCCACCTGCGGCAGTTCGCCCGGCTCCTCGCACGGCGTCCAGGACGTACCGTCGGGCAGACGGAAGGAGGACGGCAGGTCGAGCGTGCGGATCGTGCGGTAGGTGACGGTGCCGGAGCGGCCGGGGACGAGTTCGAGGAGCGCGACGCTGGTGGTATCGCGCCGGCTGACGAGCGCGTACGCGCGGCCGCTGGAGCGGTCGGTCCAGGTGGCCAGGCCGTAGGCGGTGCGCTGCTCGTTGATCTCTTCCTGATCCGCGGAGAAGACGGGCGGTACCGCTGGGGCGGTGACGTCGGTGAGCGGGCCGCCCGGCCGGTCGCGGTCGATGCGGTAGAACCGCAGCCGGTCGTTGCCGCGGTCGCTGGTCACCGCCAGGTCCGCCCGGCCGGTGGACAGCCGCAGTCGGTGGACGAGGTCGACGTTGTTGAAGCGGCCGGGGGCGTCGTCGGGCGTCGGCCCGGCCGGGGCGGCGACGGCCTGGATCTGCCGGGCGGCGAGGTCGTACACGCGCAGGCCGTCCTCCTTCGCCGTGGCGATGACCAGGCTCCGCCCCGGGTTCGCGGCGTTGCGCCAGATCGCCGGGTCGTCCGCGTCGGCGTTGCCGCCCGCCTCGTCGTCGTACAGCGCCGGCGTCTCGGCCCGGGGCGTGACCGCGGGCAGGACGCCGGACGCGTGTGCCTGCGCGGGCAGCGTCACGGCGAGCGCCACCAGCGAGGACGTCACGGCGAGGACGTTGGACCGGCGGATACGGGACTTCGGCACGCGGAAGCTCCTTCGGCTCATGGTCGGGTGTACTCACAGCCTGTCCGCCGTGCGTGAAGATCCCTCGTCGAGAACACCCACCAGAAGGCAGACATGGCATGAACACTGCATAAGCACCCCGCTCCGGCCGATGCGCCCGGCGCCCGTGCCTCGCCGTCAGACCATGGCGTCGAACCACGTCGGCGCGTCGGTCAGCGCCTGCTTGATCCGGAACCGGCCGAACTCGTTCAGGTCGGGCAGCGCGTCCACCGCGAACCAGCCGACCTCCAGCGACTCGTCGTCGTTGACGCACGCCTCGCCGCCGACGGCCCGGCAGCGGAAGGTGACGTCCATGTACTGGCAGCGGTCGCCGTTGGCGTACGTCACCGGCTCGTTGGCCTGGACGAGTACGACGCGTTCGACCTCGCACCGGACCGCGGTCTCCTCGAAGACCTCCCGTACGGCGCAGACCGCCGGCTGCTCCCCCGGCTCCGGAATGCCGCCGATCAGCGCCCACCCGCGGGTGTCGGAGCGGCGGCCCAGCAGCACTCGGCCCTCGTCGTCGAAGACGATGGCGGTCACTCCAGGAAGCCAGAGCAGCTGATGTCCGGCGGAGGCCCGGAGGGTGCGGATGAAGTCAGGAGTTGCCATGCGCCCGACCCTAACGGCCCGGTTCCGCCGCCCCGGTGGCTTTCGGGGGCGCATACGACCGGCGTACGGCTACACGTCACCGGCGCGTCGCCCGCGCAATACCGAAGTCACCGCCCAGCCGAGCCCGCCCGCCGCGACGAGCAGCAGCAGGACCTCGGGCAGTACGCCGAGCCGTGTGGCCGGGGTCTCGGAGGAGCGCAGGGGGACCTTCTGGACCAGCGAGTCGGCGACGAACATCCCGGTGCGCTGGGTGATCGTCCCGTCCGGCAGAATCACGGCGCTGACCCCGCTGGTCACCGGCACGGTGACGGTGCGGCTGTGCTCGACGGCGCGGACCCGGGACATGGCGAGCTGCTGGTAGGTCATCTCGCTGCGGTCGAACGTCGCGTTGTTGCTCGGGACCGAGATCATCTGCGCGCCGTCGGCCACGGCGTCCCGCACGGCCCAGTCGAACGCGGCCTCGTAACAGGTGACGAGGCCGACCCGGGTGCCGTCCAGGGTGAACACACCGGGCTCGCTGCCACGGCTGAAGTCCTGGCGGACCATCGACGTCCACTCGCTGTTGATCGCGCCGATCAGGGACCGCAGCGGGAGGTACTCGCCGAAGGGCTGGATCTGCCGCTTGTCGTACGTGTCGGCCGGGCCCGTCTCCGGGTCCCACAGGATCTGCTCGTTGTAGAGCTTGCCGTCCCGCAGGACGACACCGCCGACGGAGATGGGGGCGCCGATCGCCTTGGCGGCGGCGTCGATCACGGCGTAGGCGTCGGCGTTGGTGTACGGGTCGATGTCGGAGGAGTTCTCCGGCCACAGCACGAAGTCCGGCTGGTCGGCCTCGCCGGCCTTGACCTGGGCGGCCAGCCGCTCGGTCTCGCGCGCGTGGTAGTCGAGCACGGCGCGGCGCTGGGAGTTGAAGTCGAGCCCCGCGCGCGGGACGTTGCCCTGGATGACGGCCACGGTCGCGGTGCCGTCCTCGGCCCGGTCGCTCACCAGGGTGCGGGCCGCGAGCGCGCCCACGACGGGAACGGCCACGCTCAGTGCCGCCACGGCCGCCGCTGCCCGGCGTAGAGCGCCGGTGTGCCGCGCGTCCACGGCCAGGCGCACGAGCTCGTACAGCCCGAATCCGCACAGCACCACGGCGAAGCCGAGCACCGGGGTGCCGCCCAGCGCGGCGAGCGGCAGGAACACGCCGTCCGCCTGCCCGAAGGCGATCTTGCCCCAGGGGAAGCCGTTGAACGGCGCACGCGCTCGTGCCGCCTCGCCCGCGATCCACAGGGCCGCCGCCCACACCGGCCATCCCGGCAGCCGCGAGACCACGGCGACACCGGCCCCGACGAGGGCGACGAACACCGCCTCGATGACGACGAGCGCCAGCCACGGCCCGGGACCGACCTCCACGCCGGTCCACACGAGCAACGGCAGCAGGAACCCGAGGCCGAAGAGGTAACCGAGTCCGAGACCCGCGCGCCAGGTACGCCCGTGCAGGACCCAGCCGAAGACCGCGAAGGCCGGCAGGGCCAGCCACCACAGGGTGCGCGGCGGGAAACTGGCGTACAGCAGCACTCCGGAGAGCGCCGCGGCGGCGGCCGGAAGGAGCCGCCGCGCCCATCGGGCCGCGCGCGACAGGGGCGTGGCCTGGGGGTCGAGCTGCTCCGGCTCGCCTACGGGAGTTGCGGTGACGGTCACCCCGGGAAGTGTACGGCGCGTGACCGGCGCGCCGACAGGGCGGTCGGTCCGGGGGGCCGGCAGCGCGCCCGCGGTCCAGGGCGCGACAGCGCACCCGCGGTCCAGGGCCCGGCAGCGCACCCGCGGTACGGGACCCGACCGCCCTCCCGCACATCTGCCGCAACGTTCCTGCCCAACTCATCCACAAACCGGCGCATCACCCGTTACCGTGTGCCCGAGCCACTGACGTGCGGCCGAAGGCTGCCACGACCGTCGGGGCCCGTCACAATCGGGGGGGGCGACGGGGTGGGGTCCAGGGGAACGGAGTCCGCGGCCGGTTCGGCGGCCGCGGGTGAGAGACGCGGCGTTCCGGATGTCACGGGTGTGTTCGTGCTCGGAGCCTGTGCGGGCTGGTCGTTGATCACGGCGGCCGGGCGCGGCGGCCGCCCGGAGGGCGTGCTCCTTGCGGTGCTCGCCGTGGCCGCCGGTTGTGCCGCGGGACGGATCTGCGGGGCGCTGCTGCCGGTGGCCGCGCCGTGTGCCGCCGCGCTGGCCGGCCTCGGCCTCGCGCTCGCCGCTCCGCACACCGTCGCGGGCTCGCCCCTGGTCTCCCCGCTCGGCCACACCGGCGCGACCGCCGCGCTGCTGGCCCTGTCGGCGGGAGCCGCGTACTGTGCGGCCTGGGCGGCCCGCCCGCCGGGCCTGCGGTTCGCGCTGCGGCTGCTGGCCGCCGGAGTCGCGGTGACCGCGGGCTTCCTGGGCTCGATGACGGGGCTCGTCGCCTGCGCCGGAGTGCTGCTGTGCTCGCTGGCCGCCGCCCGGATGCCGCGCCGTGGCCCGGGGCTCGCGGGGCTCGCGCTCGCCACGGCCCTGGTGACCGGGGCGAGCTGGGCGATCGCCGAGGACGTCCTGCCGGCCGGGCTCACCGCCTCTTTGGAGGGCTGGCTCTCCCCGCAGCGGGTCCTGCTGTGGCGCGACGCCCTCGACATGGTGCACCGGGACCCGGCGCTCGGCGTGGGGCCCGGCCGTTTCGGGGAGCTCAGCGCGACGGTCGCCCAGTCGCTGCCGACCGACGGCAAGCCTCACTCCGCACCGTTGCAGCAGGCGGCCGAGCAGGGCGTCGTCGGCGTGGTCCTGCTCGCGGCGGTGTTCTGCTGGGTGCTCTACGCGCTGTGGCGCAGCCCCCGCTCCACGCAGGTCACGCTCACCGCGGGCGCGGCCCTGACCGCTCTGGCGGCCGTCGCCGTGGTCGGCAACGCGCTGAGTTTCACGACGGTGACGGCGGGTCGGAAGCTGCTTCTTGATTGATGGGCCACGCTTGGTCATTTCGGGATAACTTTCCAGGATGGACCAAGGAATGGTTTCGGCGACGCGGGC